>JAYSKW010000265.1:0-25241 GCA_043726085.1 Limnoglobus sp. | reverse complement strand
GTCTTGCCGTGCGATCACGAACATCGGCTCGACGCGGCTACCGGCGGTCGGTTGCAAAAAGTGCCCCGTGTGGACCATGCGTGCGGTGACGACCCCCGCAAACGGTGCGCGAATTTGCGTGTATTCCACGAGCGCCGCCACCCGTGCGGCCTCGGCGGTGGCGACGCCTTTCTTCGCTTCGGCGGCCTGAATGTCGGCTTCGGCGCGTCCGAGTTTCGCCTGCATTTCCAGCACCATCTGATCGGCAGAGGCCACCACCGCAACGGCTTGTTCCTTCGCTGCCACAGCCGATTGATACTGCCGTTTCGTTTCGTCCAGCGTCTGCGTATCGAGCACGCGATCTGCCACCAGTTTCTCCGCACGCTTCAGTTCGGATTCCCATCGCGCGAAGTCCGCATTCGCTTTCGCGGTACCGGCCTTGGCTTGAAGCACCATCGCCTCGGACGATTTGAGTTGCGCCTTCGCGACCTCAACGCCCCGCACCGATTGCACGCGCTCGGCCACCGCGAACTCGACCATCGCGCGCTTCTGTGCGGCTTCCTCGACGAGTTCGGGAATCGACAGTTCGGCGAGCAATTGGCCCGCGATTACGACATCGCCGAGGTCGACTTTCACGATGCGCACGAACCCGGAAAGTTTCGCCACCACCGGCGTCGATTCAAAGGCTTGCACCGTGCCGGGTTGCTCGATGCTCCAGTTGAGCGGCACGGAAATCGGCCGCGTGACCGTCACCACGACGGACGCGGAAGACGATGCCACGGTCGGCACAACAGTCGTGTTCGCCTGCGGTTTCGAGCAGCCGATCGGAATCAGCAACAGTAACAAACCGAATGTGCGGAGCGTGGGCATTGCGGTTTACTCTTTGGGTGCAGTCGGCAGTTCGGCCTTCATTCGCAGGAAAACGAGGTAGCCGAAGAGTCCGAGCGACCATTCGATGGTGCGCATCGTGAGCCGCCCGATGACGCCGGTCGCTTCAGGGCGGTCCATTAGAGTATACAGGTAACCGAACACGGCCTCTGCGCCGCCGACGCCACCGGGCACGGGGATGAACGCCTGCGCGATGAAGCCGATCGGCGCGATCACGAAGTGTTCGGCGAGTTCACCGGGCGCTTGTGCGGGGTAGACGCGAACGGCACAGTGGAACGCGAGCACCATCAGCGTGTGCGCGAGTGCGGACAGCGGCACCGCGAGGTAGATTACCCGTGGCCGCTTGCGGTACATCGCTATCGCGGACCACATCCCCGAGAGCACCGAACCCAACGGTAATTTCGCGAAGAATCGGCCAATCGCTTCGATCGTCCGCGCAGGCAGGAAGCCGAGTATCACCCAGCCAACCACGCCGCCAACGACGAGACTCCCCGCCACCGTGATGATCTTTTGCAAGTAACTATTGGCGAGGATTCGCGCATCGCCGAGTAGCCAACAGGTGCCGCCGACCGCCGACGAAAACAACAGCAACCCGAACAGTCCGAGCAAGCGATCCACGATCACCGTCGCGAATGCGGCCCCTTTGCGGTCGGGTTGTTCGCGCATGATGAAGTACGATTTCACGCCGTCGCCGCCGATCGAACCGGGCAAGAACGTGTTGTAGAAATAGCCAACCATGCTGAGTCGAAAGGCATTTCGCAACGTGAACGGCAGATCGAGCGCCCGCACCAGCAAGTACCAGCGGTAGAACTGAATGCCGACCGCAACAACGCCACACACCGCCGCGACCAGGAGCATGGTGAAATCGGGCACCTGCACGATTAACCCTCTAATACCGGGGTTGTTGCCGTTCGGTGCCCAGAACTTCCAAATGACGAACGCGAGCAGCCCGAAACCGACGGCGTACTTCAACACGCCGATCACCAGATCCTTGATCTTCACGCCGCTCCTCCGTGCGAAACCGAATCGGGCTATTGTGCGGAGGAAGGCAGATTGCGGCTACCCGGCGTGCAACACCTTCAGAAACGCCCCGGCTGTCTTTTGGTGTTCCTTTAACTTGTCGCCGAGTTTGTCTTTCAGTTTTGCCATCATTGCCATGCGTGGGTTACCGGCGAAGAACGCCGTGTTATTGTCGATGAATCGCCAGTAGAGTGCGTCCCAGATCGGGCACCACGGGCCTTTCTTGAAGTCGCTCATCTTCAAGACATACGCCGAGCCGCTGATGTACGGCTTCGTCGTCATCAACCCTCCGTCGGCGTGTTGGCTCATTCCATATATGTTTGGCACCATCACCCAGTCGTAGGCATCGATGAACAACTCCATGAACCAGCGATACACCGCGTCCGGGTGGATGTCGCACAATAACATGAAGTTGCCGAGGATCATCAAACGCTCGATGTGATGGCAATATCCGGTACGCAGCACTTGCTTTATGACGTGATCGACCGGCTCGATACCGGTCGTGCCATCGTAGAAAGCGGCTGGGATTTCGTGGGTAAACTCCCAGAAGTTGCGCGTGCGCTGCTGGCTGCCGTGTGTGAGGTAGACGAGCCGCATGAACTCGCGCCAGCCGATGATTTGCCGCGTAAAACCTTCGAGCGAATTGAGCGGCACGCGATCTTGATACTTCAAGACTTCATCGAGCACTTGTCGCGGCGAGATCAAGCCGATGTTTAACATGGGCGTCAACATCGAGTGAAACAATATCTCGTGCTTCGTACTGATTGCATCTTCGTAATCACCGAATGAATGCAAGCGATGTTTCACGAACGCCATCAGCCACGCCTCAGCGGTAGCGTGATCGGTCGGGTAGCGGAACGGCGTGTCGTCGCCGATTGCACTCGAAAATTGTTTGCGAACGTATTGCCGTGCCTCTTGCACGAATGCATCTTCTGCCGGGAAGGAAATCTTCGGCACCGTTACCGTTGCGGGCAGTTTCTTGCGGTTCTCCGGATCGAAACTCCACTGCCCACCGAGCGGTTTGCCATCGTCGAGCAGTACGCCGAGCCGCTTGCGCTGGTTCATGTAGAAATCCGTGAAAAACAGCTTCTTTTTGCCCTTCACGTAGCGTTCGATCTCTGCCGTCGATGTGAGAAAGTGCGGGTCGCTGAGCATCGCAAACGGAATCTCTTTCGCGTTCAGGCTCTCCGTCAGTCTGCGCGAGAGGTAACCATCGCACGGATCGACCACCTGCACGCGCTTCACATTCCACTTCGCCAGATGCTCCGCAACCGACGTCGTCTTCGGCACATCGGCGGCATCGAGGTAACGCACTTTCACGCCCGATTCCGCGAGTGTCGCCGCATAGCGCTTCATGCTCGCACGGTGCAGCATCAATTTCTGGCGATGAAAAGGATACTGCGAAAAGAACAGCGGATCTTCGACGAAGACAACGAGGCCCGCGCCATCGATCGCCGGGTGCGGGGCAAACAACTGGTGCGGATAAACGAGCGCAGCGATCATCGGGAAAGCTCATTGGCAAGCGTGTATATTCTTCAGGCAGTCGAAAATGACTCATGTGATAGTAGGCGAGTTCGCCAACCTACCGCGTGGCGTTTGAAGCCGTCGCCGACGTCTGGCAGCGGGTGCTGATAGTTTAGGCGGCCAAATCTCACCTTGCGACTGAACCCTCGCAACGCTTCGCCACTCTCGTAAAATGCGATGACTATTCCTGCTGATTCCCGATAGGACCGTCTCCGATGAAAGCGCGACTCTTCACCCCCGGCCCGACCCCCGTGCCCGAGGAAACCCTGCTCGAACTCGCCAAACCGGTGACCTACCACCGCACGGCCGAAGCGAAAGCGATCCTCGGTGAAGTCACCGAAGACCTCAAATACGTCTTCCAGACGAAGAACACGGTGCTCACCCTGACGAGTTCGGGTACCGGCGGGATGGATGCGGCCGTGTCGTGCGCGAGCGTGCCCGGCGATAAGGCGATCCTGCTGACGGCAGGCCGTTGGGGCGAGCGATGGCGCGGCGTGTTGAAGGCATACGGTGCGAATATCATTTCGGTCGAAGTGCCTTACGGCAAGGCCGTCACGCCGCAGATGCTCGACATCGCGCTGCGAGCCAACCCCGATGCGAAGATCGTGCTTTCCACGCTCAGCGAAACTTCCACCGGCGTTGGCCACGACGTCGCCGCGTTCGGCGAACTCGTCGCCAAAACCGATGCGCTGCTGTTGGTGGATGCCATCAGCGGCCTCGGCGCGATGGAGTGCCGCACCGACGACTGGAAGATCGACATCTGCGTCACCGGTTCGCAAAAGGCACTGATGTTGCCGCCCGGTTTGGCGTTCGTCAGCGTCAGCGAGAAGGCGTGGAAAGTCATCGACGCCACGCCGGTCCGCAACTTTTACCTCGATTTGCGCCGCTACAAAAAGAGCATTGCCGAGAGCGACACGCCGTTCACACCGGCGAACACGCTGATTAAAGCGCAGCGGGTGAGCTTGAAGAAAATCCGCACGGAAGGCATCGAGAATCTGTGGGCACGTCACGCGAAGATGGCGACCGCCTGCCGCGCCGCCGTTGCCGCGATGGGGCTGGAACTGTTTGCCGAACGCCCGAACAACGGCCTCACCGTGATTACGGTGCCCGCCAACATCGACGGCAGCGCCACGTTGAAAGCGATGGAAAAGAAGTACGGCTACAAGCTCGCCGACGGCCAAGACAACATGAAGGGCAAGATCTGGCGGCTCAGCCACATGGGCTATACCGATGCTTTCGATGTTCTCGGCGCGATCTCCGCTCTGGAACTCGTGCTGATCGAAAGCGGCTACGCGATGACCCCCGGTGCCGGCGTCGCCGCCTTCCAAACGAGCCTCGCGAAGGCGATTTAGACCTTCCCGAGGAGTCGTTCGATTTCGCGGCAGACGGTTTGCGTTATCGTTTCCAAACTGCCGGGGCTGACGGCGGCGATAACTTCTTGATAGATGCCGTAACCGTACGATGCGGCGAGGGGAATGTAGCCGGGTTGCCAGTCGTCGGTGATCGTCGAGACGATCACCGCGAATTGGGGGAACCGCTGTCGTAACGCGATTTGAAATTGCTGATACAACTCGCCGGGCGCGAACACCCACAACGAGTGCCCGATCCGCGACACGGCCACGAGGAAGGGGTACGACTTGCCCGGCGGGAGTGCTGCCAGGCGTGCCAGTTGCCGCGTCATCTGTTCGGCTTTTGCCCGACTATCGCGGATGCCTGGCAAGTCGTTCGCCGTTCGTGCGTTCGCTTCTGCCTGTTCCCATCGTGCCAATTCCGCGCGCGTCTCCGCTTCGGTTGCCAGTTCGAGACGGTAATGCAACGGGATGGTGAAGTCTCGCAACCGCCAGCGCCGCGATTGTTCGGCGAACGCAGCGGTCGCAGGCCGATGCGTCCACGTACCGAGGATCGCACCGGACGTAACTGGACCGGCATACTCGAAGTGCGTGCCGGGATGCGGTAACGACTCCAACCCGGAGAGCGCCGCGAACCCGAGTTGACGGCCATTGCGATCCGCAACCACCGGGTCGCCGACGAACCCTTCCTTCGGCCCGAGATCGCCCGACGCCCCTTGCAGGAACAGGCACGGCGAACCGGTGTGCGCTTCGACCACCTCGCGCATCGCACCGATGTAATCCGGGCTGATGAGCGTGTTTTCCCAAGCCAGCGTCGTCGGGTGGCACGCGTAGTTGACGACCGTGCCGAGCGTGCGGCCATCGTCGGAAATGGCCTTACCTACAAGGACGGTATCGTCGGCGCGGCCATCGGGATGGAAGCCGCAGACGATTCGATTGGTAGCCGCATCGGGGTAGTCGCGGTGCGTGGCGAGCGAACATCGGGCCGTGCCGTAAACGATCGTCGCGGGGCAAGCGACGTTCATCGCTTCGGCGGCGATGCGGGCGCATGTCGCGGTCATGGTGTCGAGATACGGGCCGATGAGATCACCTCCGGGAAGGTGCGAACGCGAGCGAGACATCCACGCAGAACCGTGCGTGTGCGACATCGACACATGAACGGATCGGGCCGAAATCCCCACGGCGCGGCCGACGGATTCGCGAATCCGCTCGAACTCGGCGCGGTCGAGAAGGCAGTGATCGAGTCCGAGAACGACTTGTTTTTCAGTACCATCGAGCGATTCGAGCCAGAGTGCCGTTGCTAACAACGGGCGATGAACGCCGGTGGCGCGTTCGTGCATCGCCGCCCCCCACATGCGATGGTAAATGCCCACCGGCGGGGTGATGTCCGCCCGTGCGAAGCCGACGCGACTTCGGCTTTGCGGAGTTTCCACGCGAGTCGTCATGCGTTTTCCTCGAAAAGCGTGCCCTTCGGGTTCAGCGCCATCCAGCACACCGCACTCACGGCGAACAACCCGGCGAACACCAATAGTGTGAGATTCCAGTCGCCCGTGGTTGTGACGAGCCAACCGACGAGGAGCGGGAACAAGCCCGCCCCGATGTTTCCGCTCATGTTCATCGTGGCAAACACGGTGGCGACTCGCTTGCCGCCGTAGCCGATGGCGACGGCATAACTACTCACGCCGCTGGCCATGCCAAAAAACGACACGCCGCACAGTAGCCCGATCACGATGCCGATGTCCGTCAGATAAAACGCAGCGAGACCTAACATCGCACAGACGAACAAGCTCGCGGCGGCCAACCCCTGCCGACTGATGCGGGAACTTCCCGTCCACTGCAACAGGCGATCGGAAAACATGCCACCGAGAAACCCGCCCGCCATACCGACGAGCGGCGGGCAAAACGCCAGTTCGCCCGCACGCTGTTCAGTGACGCCGTGCGTTTCGCGGAGGAAGCGCGGCAGCCACGTGTAAAACAATGCCATCGCCGAGGCGCGGAAAAACTGTTGGGCGCAGAGTATTTGCATCTGTGCGTCGGTGGCTAATTTTTGCCAGCGTATCGGTGATGCAGGAACGTCGTCCGTCGCCGCCACTTTCGCACGGTCATCCCATCGCGGGACGAATTTTGCAAACAACATCGCCCAACAGACGCCCGGAACGGCATACACAGCGAGGATTTGTTGCCACGTCAACGGGCCGAGCAACTGTCCGGAAAGCCAGTGTGAAATCGCGGCCCCCATCGCCATGCCCGCCGCCAACCCACCCGACGCGAATGCCTGATTCTCCTTCGGAAACGTGCTGCCAATCGCTTTCGCCGCACACGGGAATAGCCCCGCTTGGGCACACCCCATCAGACCCCACACGAGCAGCAAGCCGGTGTATCCCGTCACCAATCCCGTGGCCGCCGTAAGAATCGACCACAGCGTAGCGAACAGCAACAGCGCCGGGCGGCTACCCATGCGGTCGGCCACCCACCCCGCCGGCAGTTGCATGAAGGCGTAGCCCCAATACCAGACGGCCATCGCGATGCCCATGCCCCTTGGGCTGAGTTCGAGTTCGCTCTCGATCATCTTGGTCGGGGCCGTGAGGGCGAGTCGCTGGATGTACGCGATCACGGTGGCGGCACACAGGAAGACGAGAACGGTGTGTCGCATGATTAACCCTATATTTGAAGCGATTACGCCAAGGTTTCGGCGAGTGCTTTTTGCAATCGGTCGTAGAGGCGGTCGATCTCGGCGGCCGTCTCCGCGTCGAGTTCCCAGCCGTACGGCTTGCGTCGTTTCACCGAGGGAAACAGGCCGCGTTTGTGCATGAGGTATTTTTCCACCGCGAGGAAGCCATCGAGTCCGGCTTGCAGTTCCAGTGCGACGATCGCGCAAATCGGGAAGTACACGCGATACGCCGATTCTTCATCGCCGCGTTGAAGTGCTTTCCAGAGAGCCACGATCCCGTCGAGCAAGTCCATACCGGGCATGGTGCCGACGATCCCGCGACGGTAGCTGTCGATCAGGAACACGCCGCCCGAACCCTCGAACATGCGTGCCTTGCCACCTGTTGCCTCGCGCAATGCAGAGAGCGTCGGTCCGTTCGGGGCGGCCTCGGGTTTGAACAACACTTTGTTTGGGCCGTAGCGTTCCAGCAGTTTCACGCACACGTCGATCGGGATCGACTGGCCGACGTACCCGGACGCATCTTGAACGATCACTGGAATCGAAATCCCGTCCGCGATACTGCGAAAATGATCCTCCAGATGCGACGCGGACAACTTGGCCGTCAGCGGTGGCACGACCATGACGGCATCGCACCCGGACCGTTCGGCAGCGACGGCGAACGCGAGTGTTTGCTTCGTGCTTTCGGCCCCGACGGCCGCGAATGTCGGCCCGCGACCGGCTGCGTATTCGACCAACATCTGCGCCAATGTCACCCGTTCGTCCGTCGTGAGTTTCAGCGTTTCGGAGACCATACCCGTGCCGATGCCGTCTGCACCGACGGCGAAGGCCCAGTCGATCGAACGGCGAAGCGCAGCCGCGTCGATTCGGTCGTCGTCGGTGAACGGCGTATGCGCGATGGCGAGAACGCCTGCCAGTGGACGTGTCATCGTTACCAGTCTCCTACGCTGCCATCGGCATAAAACACCCGTTGCGGCAACTCTTGCTGGAACGGGTGCTTTTTCACTTCGGCTTCGTCGATCGTGATCCCCAAGCCCGGTTTCGTATTCGGACGGACGATGCGCCCCTTCGGTTCGACCGTGAATCCTTCGCGCACCACGTCTTGCCTCCACGGCACGTCGTTGTGGACGGTTTCGCATATGATGTAGCTCGGCTGAGAGAAGCCGAATTCCAGACTGGCGGCCGTGCTGACCGGCCCCTGCGGGTTGTGCGGAGCGAGCGCGATTCGGTGCGCTTCGGCGAGTGCCGCAATCCGTCGCGCTTCCGACAGCCCGCCGCAATGCGTGATGTCCACCTGACAGACATCGCAGGCCCGCGCTTGGAAGAGATCCTTGAACGCCGCGAGGTTCGTCACTCGTTCGCCCGTAGCTATCGGGGTGGAGACGGCGCGGTTGATGGCCGCCAACCCATCGACGCTTTCCGGCCAGCACGGCTCTTCGAGGAAGTACAGCCCGAACGGTTCGAGGATCTTCGCAAATTGCAGGCCCATCGCGGGAGAGGGCCGCGCGTGACAATCAACCATGATGTCGATGCCATCGCCCACCGCTTCCCGCATCGCGGCGACGCACGCTTCCGCCGTCTTGAGTGGCTTCAACCCTTCGAGTGGTAGCGTGGGTGGTACGGCCATCGACTTGAATGCCGTGAACCCGTCGGCGACGGCTTGCTGCGCGAGTTCGGCGAACCGCTTCGCGTCATCGGCGGCCGTCTCGTAGAAATCTTCCAACTTGCCGCCGCCGAGGTGACAATACGTGCGAACGTGATCGCGCACCGGCCCGCCCCACAACTTCGAGCAAGGCATCCCCGCCACCTTCCCGAGAATGTCCCAGAGCGCGAGGTCGATACCGGCAATGGCAGTCGCGCGAATGATGCCGTGACCGTGCCAGAAGTGTTGGCGGTACATCATCTGCCAGAGATGTTCGATCCGCGTGGGATCTTCCCCGACGACCAACTCGGCGATGTCTTGCACCGCGCCGACGACGGCCCGCGTGTGCCATTCGAGCGTCGCCTCGCCCCAGCCGAATAGCCCGTCCTGGTCGGTGAGGACTTTGACGAACACCCAGTTCCGCATTCGCGCATGGCAAACGTGCGTCTCGATCTTGGCGATTTTCACGACGATTCTCCTGTCGGGTTCTCGCGTTCCAACGGGCGGTCGCGGTAGCTCCACCACGCCACCGCGCCGAGAACGAGGACGCCGACGTACACATCGAATAGCGGATCCCACTGCTCCCGACCGGTGTAGCCCGCTTTTTCTCGACGGTCGGAGAACGCCCCGATGAACCATTGCGACGACATCGCCCCAATCACACCGGCCCCGTTCATCAGGCCGGACAATGCACCGACGTGGCGGCCGCACTGCGGGATGGCGAGCGTCCACCAATTCGGTAGCGTGATGTGCAGGGCGCAGAACGACGCACCCCACAACGCGGCCAAGGCGTACGGATCGTCGTAGCGGATGCCCGCGTATAAACAGACCGCCGATGTCAGGTAGCAACCGACGCACAAGTAACGCTTGGCCACCACCGGGTGGGTGGTCCACTTTGGAATCCGATCCGCCAGCCAGCCGCCGAAGAGCATCCCGACGGCCGACCCTGCTAACACGATCGAAGTAAGCGTTCCGGTTTCGACGTCAACCACACCGCGAGCCGCCGAGAGGTACTTCGGGAACCACGAATAGAAAAAGTACGTGTAAAACGACGCGAGAACCATGATGAGGCTGAGTACGACCACGCCGCGGTTGGTCAGTGCGGCGCGCCACGGTACGGGGCCGGGTTCGAGCGATGGCGTGGGAAGGTCGGCACGAATGATGGCGAGTTCGGCGGCATTCACACCGGGATGTTCGGCGGGATCGTCGCGGAACCAGCGCCAGAAGCCGATGGCCCAAGCGATGCCGAACGAACCGAACGCGACGAACGACCAGCGCCAGCCGACCGTTTCGATCAAAGTCGCAGCACCGACGGGCGCGAGCACGGCCCCGAACTGGGCGGCGGCCAACATCGCTCCTTGCGCCCGCCCGCGTTCGTGAACGGGGTACCAGCGCGCGATCACGCGGGCCGCGTTCGGGAACGCGCCCGCTTCACCGATGCCGAACAGAAACCGCACGATCAGCAACGTGAAGAACCCCGAGCACGCCCCCGTCAGCCCGGTAAACAGCGACCACCAAATCACGATCCGCGTCAGCACATTCCGCGAACCGAACCGATCCCCCATGCGCCCCGTCGGCACTTCAAACAGACCGTAAGCCAGCGTAAACGCCATCAGCACGTAACTCATTTGAAGGTTCGTCAGCCCGAGTTCGAGCTGGATCGGCACGATGGCCTGCGACATGCAAATGCGGTCGAGGTAGAGGATGGCGGACAGCCCGCACAGCCAGAGGCCGAGGACGAACCGCGAACGGGTGGGGCTATCGATGCGATCGTTGGTCATTTATCCGTCCTGCGCGAATCGTTCGCCACAGTGTACCGCAACGGACGATCGCACGTCGAACGAGTTTGTGCGAAGCGCGCGCGATACCCTACAATCATTTTGACATCGACCCGCACGCCGCGACATTCCCGCCCGTTCCCGCATACGGCAACGATACACCCGATCCGTTCGAGGAAGCACTCCGATGCGAGGTTGCCTTTGTTTGTTGTTACTCGGTATCGGATCGCTGATGACGCGCGCCGACGACGACTTTGAAAAGCAAGTGCGACCGCTGCTGGTGCAACACTGCATCGCGTGCCACGGTTCGCAAAAACATAAGGCGAACCTGCGGCTCGATACCAAAACCGGTTGGCAAACCGGTGGCGATAGCGGGCCGGCGATCGTACCCGGCGATCCGAGCAAAAGCCTTCTCGTCAAGGCGATACGCGGTGAGGGCGGACTGGCGCAGATGCCGCCGAAGGCAAAGCTCTCCGAGCGCGACATCGCCATTCTTACGAAATGGGTTAAGGACGGAGCGACCGACCCGCGCGACGGTGGGCCGGTGCGGCTCGGTGGGACCACGCTCGAAGAAGCGAAGAAATGGTGGGCGTTCCAGCCGGTGACGCGCCCCGTCGTTCCGGCGAATACGAACAAACATCCGGTCGATGCGTTCATCGCTGCGAAGCTCGCCGAGCGTAAGTTAAGCCTTTCCCCCGCGACCGACAAACGCACGCTACTTCGCCGTGCGACCTACGACTTGACGGGGCTACCACCTTCGCCGGAAGAAGTCGAAGAATTCCTGAAAGACGATTCGCCGGCAGCGTTCGCGAAGGTGGTGGATCGCCTGCTCGCTTCGTCGCACTACGGCGAACGATGGGGTCGCCATTGGCTCGACCTCGTGCGTTATGCCGACACCGCAGGTGAGAATAGCGACCACCCGTTGCCACACGCCTGGCGATACCGCAACTGGGTGATCGACTCATTCAACCGCGATCAGCCGTACGACGAGTTCCTGCGCGAACAACTCGCCGGGGACATCCTCGCCGCGCAGGGGCCACCCGAGAAATACGCATCGCGCACGATTGCCACCGGCTACCTTGCGATGGCCCGGCGCTTCGACCACGACAGCGACAAGTCGATGCACCTCACGCACGAAGATGGGATCGACACGCTAGGCAAAGCGTTGCTCGGGCTGACGATCGGCTGTGCCCGTTGCCACGACCACAAGTACGACGCCATCACCGCACGCGACTATTACGCGTTGTACGGCATCTTCGACAGCACGAAATTTGCCTTCCCCGGCTGCGAAGCGAAACAGCAGCCGCGCGACCTCGTTCCCCTCTTGCCCCCGGCGGAGTGGGATCGCGTCGTGAAGCCATACCGGGAGAAACTTGCGAAGCTCGATGCCGACATTCGGACAATTACCGACACGCAGGCGAAGCGTTCGCAAGCGGTGCAGGTGGCTTTTGAGAAGTCGAGGAGGTTGCTCTCGACGGGGGAAATCGGCGATGGCGGGGAGAAACGATTCGACGGCGGGCCGATGGATATCGAGGTGAAAGCGGGCGAGATGGTGCTGCTCTCGATCGCGCCACTCAAGAGCCACGGAGCCGATACCACGCTCGTCGAATGGGAAATTACCGAAGCGGGTGGAGAACGACGGCGCTGGAACGCGACCGAAGACCTCGTAGACGATTTACTCGCGGGCAATCCTCACGCGGATCGACTCGGGAACAAACACGTGTGGTGGTTCTTCGACGCGCGCAATCGCCCGACACCTTTGCCGGAATCGATCCGCGATCTTACCGGGAAAGCCGGGCTGAACGTCTGGCGGAACGGAGAGACGCCATCGGTGCTCGTCAACAGCTCGAAGGCCGAGATCGGCGCGTGGACGAAGTTAGCCCCGCGATCGCTGTTCGTGCATCCCAGCCAAAATGGCAACGTCGCGATTGGCTGGCTCAGTCCGATTACAGGCAAAGTGCGGATCAGCGGCCGCGTCAAGGATGTTCACCCCGGTGGGCCGGATGGCGTCGGCTGGGTACTCGAACGGTTCGCGGCGGATGTGCGGAGCGATCTCCTCGCGATAGTGGGAGACACCGAACAACGCCAACTCCTCGATCGTCAGAAGGCCGAACTCTTGCGGAATGCTCCGAAGCAAGACGTCGCATTCGCCGTCGTCGAAGGCCCGTCGGCGGATGCCAAGTTGCACTTGCGCGGCGACCCGGATAAGCTCGGCGAACCGGTGCCGCGGCGCTGGCTCGAACTGTTCGGCAGCACCCCCATAAGCGGCAAGACGGGTAGCGGACGGCTCGATTTGGCGAACTGGATCGCGTCGAAGTCGAACCCGCTCACGGCGCGCGTGATGGTCAACCGCATCTGGCTGCATCACTTCGGCAAGGGTCTGGTAAAGTCGCCCAACGATTTCGGCACGCGGGGCATCGCGCCGACGCACCCCGAATTGCTCGACTGGCTCGCGGCAGAATTCGTCGCATCCGGCTGGAGCATCAAGGCGATACACCGGACGCTGATGCTCTCGGCTACCTATCGCCAGTCTTCCGGTCCGAACTCGGAGGATCTGTTCGGGCGATTCGACCGCCGCCGCCTGAGTGCAGAAGAACTTCGCGATAGTCTGTTGGTGGCCAGTTCGCAACTCGATCGAAAACCCGCTGAGGCTCACCCGTTCCCGCCGGAGTCTGCGTGGGGGTACACCCAGCACGTGCCGTTCAGCACCTTCTACGAGAGCGACAAACGAAGTGTCTATCTCGTGAGTGTGCGGAACCTTCGGCACCCGTTTCTGGGGTTGTTCGATGGGGCCGACCCGAACGCCACCACGCCCCAACGCCAATCGACAACGGTGCCGACGCAGGCGCTGTACTTCCTCAACGATCCGTTCTTTCACGCGCAGGCCGGTAAGCTGGCGGGCCGCGCGATGGCGAAACCGGAAGCCGAGCGGATCGACGAACTGTTCCGCATCGCGTTTCAACGACCCCCGACGAAGTCGGATCGCGACTTCGCGACCGCCTTCCTGGCGCGATACGTCAGCAGCCTCAGCGACACGCCGATGCTGGAGCGACCGAAGATCGCGTGGGCCGCACTGGCCCGGATTCTCCTCGCCAGTAACGAGTTCCTTTATGTGGAGTAACGCGATGCCTGTCCCTCGTCGACGATTCGTGCAATCGGCGGTGGCCGGTTCGCTGCTGATGCCCGGCCTGCTTAGCGAACTCCTCGCCGCCGAGAGTAGCGACCCACTCGCGCCGAAGAAACCGCACCTTCCGGCGAAGGCGAAAGCGGTGATTTTCCTGTTCATGAGCGGTGGCGTGTCGCACGTCGATTCGTTCGACCCGAAGCCGAAACTGGTCGCCGACCACGGCAAGCAAGTCACGTTCGATCACCCGGAAACCCGCAACCGCCCCGGCTACGAGAAACTGTTTCTGAAGAAGCCGAACTGGAAGTTCGCACCGCGCGGCAAGAGTGGCATCGAGGTCAGCGAACTCTTCCCGCACCTCGGTAAGCAGATCGACGACATCGCGATGATCCGCTCGATGCACACCAGCCACTCGAACCACTACAACGCCACGCTCGGAATGCACACCGGTTCCTTCGCCTTCGCGCGGCCGAGCATCGGAGCGTGGACGAGCTACGGCCTCGGCACCACGAACCGCAACCTGCCGTCGTTCCTCGTGCTCGCGCCGCAGATGCCGTATGCCGGTACGCAAGTCTGGGCGTCGGACTTTTTGCCCGGCGCGCACCAGGGAACGCGGGTCGTGCCCGGCGCGGAACCGGTTGCGAATTTGCGACCGCGTGTGACGGCACCCACACGACAAAAAATGGAACTCGACGCATTGCAGGCGTTCAACGAATCGCATCAATCGACGCGGCAAGACGACCCGTATCTGGCGACGCGCATCAAGTCGTTCGAGACCGCGTACGGCATGCAATCCGAAATGCCCGAGGCGCTCGACCTCTCGAAGGAAACCGACGAAACGCTCGCGCTGTATGGCTTGAAGCGCGGGCAGACGGACGGCTTCGGTTGGCAGTGTCTCGTCGCGCGACGACTGGTCGAGCGCGGCGTTCGCTTCGTCGAACTCATCCACACCGGATCGTCGGGCAACTGGGATTCGCACGGCAACATGGCGGATCACGGTCGACTCGCGCAACAGGTCGATCAGCCGATGGCGGGCCTCATTCAAGATCTGAAACGGCAAGGGTTGTTCGACGACGTGCTGGTCGTGTGGACCACCGAATTTGGCCGAACGCCTTTCAACAATACCGTCGATAACCCAGGGCGTGAGCACCACAATTGGGCGTTCAGTTCGTGGCTCGCAGGGGCCGGGGTGAAGCGCGGCGTCGTACACGGTGCCACCGACGAACACGGCATGAAAGCCGTGGAAAAGCCCGTTCACGTTCACGATTTCCACGCCACGATCTTGCAACTCATGGGGTTGAACCACGAAAAGTTGACGTACCGCCACGCCGGTCGCGACTATCGCCTCACCGACGTTCACGGTAACGTTGTGAAAGAAGTTCTCGCATAGCGCGGCGTTCTGTGTTCTGATGCGACTTGTGGGGCACGTAATCACTTGCCAACTGCACGGGTGAACGATGGCAGACAACACGGACCCCGAATCGGAAGCCACGGGAAAGGCCGTTCTACGCAAGGTGACGCTTCGACTGATTCCGTTTCTGTTTCTGCTGTACGTCGTCAACCTCATCGATCGCATCAACATCGGCATCGCCAGATTGCAGATGGTCGACGGTGAAAATGCCTTCCTCAGCGAGAAGGCGTATGCGCTCGGTGCGGGGTTGTTTTACATCGGTTACCTGTTGTTTGAAGTGCCGAGTAACCTCATCCTGCTCCGCGTCGGCGCGCGAGTGTGGATTGCTCGCATCGGCGTGACATGGGGACTGATCTCGGCCTCGATGATGTTCGCGAAAGACGCGGAGACGTTCCAATTCTTGCGCATCTTGCTCGGCTTCGCCGAGGCCGGTTTTTTCCCTGGAATCATCTACTATCTCAGCCAGTGGTTTCCAGCACGGGCACGCGCGAAAGCCGTCGCGACATTCATGACCGGTGGCGTGATGGCTACGATGATCGGCAATCCGCTCTCCGGAATGATACTTCAACACATGGATCAAGTCGGCGGGCTGTGGGGCTGGCAATGGGTGTTTCTTCTCGAAGGCATCCCCGCGGTCCTGATGGGTTTCGCGACACTCGCTTACTTGACCGACCGACCGGATCAAGCGCACTGGTTGACCGAAGCCGAGCGAACGTGGTTGATCGACGAACTCGCACGCGAGAAGCTGGCCGACGCGGGCCACCATCGCCACACGCTGCATGCCGCGTTTACCGAGCCGCGAATCTGGCTGTTGATTGCGATCTATTTCACCGTCGCAGTAGGCGATAACGTTTACGGCTTCTACACGCCGTCGTTCCTGAAAAGCCAGTTTGCCGATTGGTCGCCGGGGCAGATCGGCTTCCTCGCAGGCGTGCCCAGCGTCTTCGCGCTCGTGGCGATGTACCTCGTCGGGCGGCATTCGGACCAAACCGGCGAACGGCGCTGGCACGTCGCGGGGTGCGCCTTCACCGCCAGCGTCGGCTGGCTAATCATCGCGCTCGCCCCATCGCCGTGGATTTTCGTCGTCGGTTTAACGATCGCGCTCGTCGGCATGAAGAGCATGTTGCCGACGTTCTGGACGCTCCCGACCACGTTCCTCAGCGGAACCGCGGCCGCGGGTGGCGTGGCACTCATTAACTCCGTCGCGAATCTCGGCGGGTTCTTCGGCCCGCGTATTATCGGGCACGTGAAAACCAGCGACGGCAATTTCGACGCCGGGTTCTTCATCATGTGTGGCATCATGATGCTGGGCGGACTGATGACGCTGTTCGTCCGCACTGGCTCAAAAACGGAGTGACACGACGTGCCTGCATCCCGATTCGATCTGACTGGGCGAGTCGCTCTGATATCCGGTGCAGCCAGCGGGTTGGGCCGCGCTTCGGCACTGGCTTTGGCCGAACATGGCGCGGATCTCCTGCTCGCCGATCTCGACGCCATCGGCATGCAGAAGACTGCGGACGACATCGAAGCAATGGGCCGACGGGCCGTACCCCTCGTTTGCAATGTCTCCGAGCCGAGTGCGATTCACGACCTGTTCGCGCGCCTGGATCGCGATTTCGGGCGGATCGACTTTCTCGGTAACATCGCCGGTGAAGGATACCTCGCGAAGCCCGAAGAAATTACACTCGAACAGGTGCAACGGGTGTTTCAAAATCTCGTCTTCGGTCGCTTCTGCATGTGTCAGGAAGCCGGGCGACGAATGCTCGCGGTGGGGCGTGGCAGCATCCTGAATATCGGTTCGCTGGCGAGCATGACGGCACTCGGGCGCGGCCACATCGCCTACAGCATGGCGATGGGTGCCGTGGTGCAAATGACGCGCGAACTCAGTACCGAATGGGCCAGTCGCGGAGTGCGAGTCAACGCGATACTTCCCGCGCAGGTGATCAACCCCACGCTCGAAAAGCGAATCGTCGCCGAGCCGACGATTCAGCAGAAATGGCTCAGCGGCATCCCGAGTGGTCGCCTCGGTCAACCGACCGATATTCAAGGTCTCGTCGTGCTGTTGGCCTCGGATGCGTCGTCGTGGATCACGGGAACACTCATACCGATGGACGGTGGAAACATGGCGATGAACGCCGGAGGGACGATCGGCCAATGACGACTTTAGAACCGCAAGCATCGCTGGGTTTGTTTCGACAAATGCTACTCATCCGCCACACGGAAGAGGCGTTGGCGCGGTGTCACCAACGCGGCCTGATCCACGGGGCGTGTCACACCTACGTCGGCCAGGAAGCGATCGCGGTCGGTGTGTGTTCGTATTTGGGAAATGAAGACGTCGTCTTCAGTACTCACCGCGGCCACGGTCACGCGCTCGCAAAGGGGGTCTCACCCGAGCAAGTGATGGCCGAACTTTTCGGTCGCATAACAGGGTGTTCACGCGGTCGGGGCGGCAGTATGCACCTGTTCGCGCCCGAACATGGGATGATGGGAACGAGCGGTATCGTCGGACCATGTATCTTGCAAGCCGCCGGTGCGGGCTACAGTTTCAAGCTGTTAAAGAGCAATCACGTGGCAGTCGCGTTCTTCGGCGATGGGGCCGTCAACAACGGGGCGTTCCACGAAGGGCTAAACCTCGCGAGCATCTGGAAGTTACCCGTGCTGTTCGTCTGCGAGAACAATCAGTTCGCGACGGAAGTGCCGTTTTCCTACTCCGCCGGCAATCCCGAAGTCGCGAGCCGCGGGGCCTCGTACGGTATGCCCGGCGTCCTGGTCGATGGCAACGACGCGATAGCGGTGACTCAAGCCGCCGAGCAAGCTTTCCAGAAAGCTCGTTCCGGTGGCGGTCCCACGCTGCTGGAATGCCGCACCTATCGCACCCGCCCCCATGCTGAGGGAATGGGAGACTTTGGCTACCGCACCCGCGAGGAAGTCGATGCGTGGAAGAAGCAGTGCCCGATTCAACGGCTGCGTGCGAAGCTGCTCGCGGACGGGGCGGCGAATGAAGCCGAGTTGAGCGAAATCGAAGCGAGTGTGAAACAACAAGTGGCGCACGCCCAATCCGCCGCCGAAGCCGCACCGTGGCCGGAACCCGCATCGGCTACGACTCACATCTATGCCGAACCGCGCGCGGTTCCGACTCCGGCCCCGCCACCGGGGAATCGCGAAGTCACTTACATGCAAGCCACTCTCGAAGCACTCACCGAGGCGATGGCCCGCGATGCGTCCATTTTCGTGATGGGCGAAGGCATCGGGGTACGCGGCGGGAACTTCAAGTCGACGATGGGGCTGTATGAAAAATACGGCGCCGTGCGGCTCTGCGATACGCCGATCTGCGAACGTGGCTTCGTCGGGTTGGCCTGCGGCGCGGCGATGTCCGGAACGCGGCCCGTCGTCGATTTCATGTTCGCGGACTTCGTGCTCGATGCGATGGGCGAGATCATCAACCAGATCGCCAAGATGCAGTTCATGTCGAGCGGTCGCCTCAAGATGCCGGTTTTATTGCGCGGCTGCATCGGCATCGGTCACTCGGCGGCCACGCACCATTCTGGAAGTTACTATTCGATGTTCGCGCACATCCCTGGGCTGCGCGTCGTCGTGCCGTCCAATCCTTACGATGCCAAGGGACTGCTGGCCCACGCGCTGCGGTGTCACGATCCCGTTCTCTTTCTGGAACATCGCGAGTTATTGAACACCAAAGGTTTCGTGCCCGCCGACGATTACGAAATCCCATTCGGACGAGCCGCCATCGTTCGCATGGGCATGGAGGTGACCGTGGTCGCACTCGCGGCGATGGTGCCGCTCGCATTGAAGGCGTGCGAGATATTTGAACGCGAGCAAATTTCCATCGAACTGATCGACCCGCGTACCGTAGCGCCGCTCGACATCGCGACCATCCTCACTTCGGTACGCAAGACGGGCCGCTTGCTGATCGTCGATGAGACGTTCGGCCCTTTTGGAGTGGGAGCCGAGATTGCCGCCCGCGTGAGCGATGAAGGATTCAACGACCTCGACGCGCCGATTCGGCGTCTCAACGGCGCACACACTCCGACGTCGTACAGCCCGCCGCTCGAGAAAGCCATCGTGCCGTGTATCGAAGCGGTCGTCAGCGCGATTCGCGAGTTGCTCGCCGAGTAAAGGAACTTTGTCAATGAGCGAAATCGTACTGCCCCGCCTCGGCTGGACCATGGAGCACGGCGTGTTCATGGGCTGGCTCAAACAACCGGGGGAGAGCGTCAAAGCGGGCGAGCCGCTGTTCACGATCGAAGGCGATAAATCGGTGCAGGAAGTCGAAGCCATCGAAAGCGGCTTCGTGCGGATCGGTGCCAATGCACCGAAAGTCGGCGACACCGTTGCCGTCGGTACCGTTATTGGTCACATCGAGCAGTTGGCGGAATTTCTGCCGCCTTCGCCCATCGCAAGCCCATCGGTTCGGCGACTGGCACGCGAACTCGAAATCGATTTGACGACCGTTACCGGCAGCGGTCCGCGCGGGCGAATTCGCGAGGAAGATGTTCGACCGCAAGAACGGACCACGACACCGCGCGCGAGAAGGACGGCGCGCGAAAATCAGATCGACATCGCACACGTGAATGGCACCGGTCGCAACGGCCGAATTCGCGAGCGCGATGTTCTTGCGATCTCTCCCACAAAATCGCCCGTTACAGCCGAAGGATCGCAAATCTCTTCACTGCGGAAAACGATTGCGCAACGCCTCGTCCACAGTCTGCGGACCACCGCGCCCGTTACGCTGCACGCGACCATCGATGCGACGAATCTGGTGAACCTGCGCGAGCAATTCAAGACCATCGCCGCGGGCACGGAACTACCTGTGCCGAGTTTCACCGACTTCATCATCAAACTTTCGGCGATCGCGTTACAGAAACACCCGTCGCTCAATTCGCGTTGGCACGACGACCGCATTACGATGATGACCGACGTTCACATCGGCCTCGCGGTCGATACCGATGCGGGGCTGATCGTTCCCGTGATTCGAGATGTACCGACGCGGACGATGCGACAGTTGGCGACGCTCACAAAAACCGTCATCGAGAAAGCGCGGCAACGGAAATTAACGCCCGACGAAATGCAAGGGGGCACGTTCACCGTGACCAACCTCGGTGCGTTCGGGATCGACGCCTTCACGCCGATCATTAATTGGCCGGAGTGCACGATCCTCGGCATCGGTGCAATTCGCAAACAACCGATGGTCGTCAACGACACGATCGTCGCACGCCATACCGCAACGCTCAGCCTCACGTTCGATCATCGGATCGTCGACGGCGCACCCGCCGCACGGTTCCTGCAAACACTCTGCCAAAGCATCGAAAATCCGTCGGCATGGCTGGTCGAGTAAAATGTTCGGTGCCGCCGTAAATTCTGCATCACACGCGATTCGCTCGCCCAATCCTTGCTGAACGCAATCGCATTGTGGCGGATTTCGTTCCACGAAATGGGCATCGGCGTGGTTCTCGTGTCGAATGTCAAATGGCAACGGCAATGTTCATTCTAGCAGATACTGAATCGGCGCGATTCCCGTGCGCATGTCGAACGCGGCTGTGTAATATAATCGCGAACCGGCGCACGGTCGGGTATCCGTGCGCGGTCGTTTGGAAACGCGAAACCACCCAGAAACGGTCTCATGCCGCTCGTGAACGTTCATTTGCCTGCCGTCGATGGGGAGATCCCGGATGACGTCAGTCGGTTTCTCCGCGATGCGGACCGACGTATCGACGAATACCAGATTCGTTGTCGAGCACCCGCGTTCGTGCCGAGCAATTACGAGGGAGCGTATCGCGTGCTACAAGGGTTAGCGGATAGCCCACTCATGCGCGGTACGCTCTTCTGCGAATGGGGCAGCGGGTACGGCGTGGTCGCGTGTTTGGCGTCGATTGTCGGGTTTGAATCGGCAGGCATCGAAGCCGAGGGCGAACTCGTTTACGCGGCCCGGCAACTCGCGGAAGAGTACGAACTGCCGGTCGAATTCGCGCACGGCAGTTTCGTCCCGCCTGGCAACGAAGATCGCGTCGTGGCTGCCGGGGAGTATGCCTGGCTGACGACCGATTCCGATTACGCCTACGACGAACTCGGCATGGAGCCGAACGACTTCGACTTGATCTACGCCTACCCCTGGCCCGACGAAGAAGCGGTCACAGCGAAGCTGTTCGAGCGCAACGCCGGAGCCGGCGCACTACTCCTGACCTTCCACGGCAGCACCGAGTTTCGGCTACGCCGCAAGATGAAGAAGAGCAAGAAGTCATAGGATTTGCGGACTGATACAGTATCTTGCGCAAGATCTTTAGCTGTAACCGTACACGGGAACAGATTGCATATTCAACCTTTCAGAACCCGTAGGTCGCGGTCGAAGAGGCTTTGCGATGAGGCCCGACAGAGTATCCGCGACAAAAACCCGTAAGGTTTGGAATCGCCGCGTGGATGCACTGTCGGGCCTCTCAAAGCTTCGACCCGACCTACAATACCAGTGGGTTCAAAGAAAAACAGAATACCCCATGAACGGTTAGCCGTCTCACCAAACAGGATGTCGAACGATGCACACACGCAGTCCGTTCCGGGTCGTCGTGGCGTTAGTCGCGATCGGTGCCGTGCTTTTGCCGATGCTCCATGCGGAGAATCCGAAGGCGGCGAAGGTTGCACCCACGTACATCGACGACGATGCGACGCTCGAAAATTTCACCGAACGGCTGAGGGCACTCATCGCCAAAGGAAAGTGCATTGCTCCGGATGATGTGAAGAAGAATACCGAAACCGATCATCCATTCGCACTGAAAACGACCGCCCCCGGCACCACCGCACTCGCGCCGGAAGAGGTTTATAAGAAGCTGCTGAACAGCGTGTACATCATCGGTTGCGTGAAGAAAACCGACGATGCGGAGGAGTATGAAGATGGCTGGTTCGCCACCGCGTGGGCACTGACCGACGATGGCGTATTGATGACGAATTGGCACGTTTTCGAGAAAGCGGATCGGGCCTATTTCGGCGTCGCGAATGCGAAGGGGGACGTCTACCCCGTCATCGACATTTTGGCGTGCGACAAGAAGGCCGACATCGCCATTGTTCGTGTGGCGGGCACCGGGTTCACGCCGTTGCCCGTGGCCACACAACCGGCGGAAATCGGCGCGTGGGTGGGGTTGCTCAGCCATCCGGGCAACCAGCCGTTCACGTTCACGCAAGGGGCGGTCACGCGGTACACGAAAAACTTTGGCGGTCTCGATGCGATCGGCGAACGCTGGATGGGCATTTCCGCCGACTACGGCGGCGGGTCGAGCGGCGGGCCGGTCGTGAACCGCTTCGGCGCGGTCGTCGGCATGGCCTGCATGACATCGAACATCGACCACGAAGGCGATACCCCAGGACCAATTGCCGTACCTGAACGGAAGAAGGAAACGCGAAAGCGTACGCAAAGTGAAGGCGTCGGCACCGCGTCGCAGGTTCAAATGGTCGTGAAACTCACCGTGCCCGTGACGCCGATTCGCCGGATTACGGGCACGATGGACGAGGCGGAACAAAGCAACGAGGAAATTTACGCGGAGATGAAGGCACGGTTCGAGAAAACCGAAACGAAGCTGAGCAAGAAGATCGAGGACGCGAAAACAGAAGTGCTCGCCGAGTTACTGACCGATGAACGGAGTTCGTTGATGAGTCTTTATGCCAAGGGACTCACGCGACTTGCGCAAACGAAACCGGCCGAGAGTATCGTGCCCCCGATGTTGAACGAGGTACTGAAATTCAGCGCGACCGATCTCGAGCCGGTACTCGAAATCATCATCAAGTATCATGCGGCGAGCGATGCGTTTGCCGAAGGCATCATGAACCTGGAAGCGACACCGCCGAAGAACTTGTCCGCGTTCTTGAAGGCGATCATCGCCAAGAACAAAGACGCGAATTGTCTCGGGGCCGCACACTATACGCTCGGATTGTATGCCAAGAACCGCGCGAAATCGGGCGATGAAGCCGCCCGCGCCGAAGCGGCGGAGCACCTCGCGATTGTCGTGGCGAAGTACGCGGATGCGAACCCCGACGACGATATGGACAAGCTCGGCAAACGCGCCGCAAAGGCGCTGGCGGGAGTGAAGAATCTCGCGAATCTCGTCGTCGGCAAAGTCGCACCGGAGATTCGCGGCAAAGACCTCGACGGCAAGCCGATGAAGCTGAGCGACTTTCGCGGCAAGGTCGTGCTCGTCGACTTTTGGGCGACGTGGTCTGGGGCGTGCGTTGCACGGATTCCACACAATCGCGAACTGCTCACGAAGCACAAGGATCAGCCGTTCGCGATCGTCGGTATCAATGCCGATGAAGTCGACGAAGAGCTTTTCAGCGCACTCGAAAAGAACAAAGTGAACTGGCGTTCGTTTCAGAATCGACCCGAAGACACCGAAGTCGAAATCGCCGACGAGTGGAACGTCACCTCGCTGTCCACGCTGTATCTGCTCGATGCGAAAGGCAAGATTCGCAAGATCTGGGACGTCGCACCCGACAAAGCCGAACTCGATGCCGAGATCGAGAAAGTGTTGGCGGAACTCCGGAATTAGCCGCGACGCGCAGGCTTTGCGGAGCGCGAACTCGCGATGACTCCGGTCAAATGAAATACATCACCGCTTCGGCTTCGGTCTTGGCGGGGGTGGTTTTGCCGTTCTTCACGCGCAACTTGGGCTTTTCCAGCACGACCGTCGTATCGGGTGGCACGCTCTCGGTGATCCAGGTATTCGACCCGATGACGGCGCGTTCGCCGACGATGGTGGCACCGCCGAGAATCGTGGCATTCGCGTAAACGACGACGGAATCTTCGAGTGTCGGGTGGCGTTTGTAGTTGCCGTGGACGAGTTCGCCGTTGTCGGCACGTTCAAAGCTGAGCGCGCCGAGCGTGACGCCTTGGTACAACTTCACGTTCTCGCCGATGTGGCACGTCTCGCCGATGACGACGCCGGTGCCGTGATCGATGAAAAAGCCAGGGCCAATCGTCGCCCCTGGGTGGATGTCGATACCCGTCTTCGCGTGTGCGTATTCGGTCATCATTCGCGGAATGTACGGCACCCCGAGCAATTGCAGTTCGTGCGCCACGCGGTAGATGCTGATCGCTTCGAGGCCGGGATAACTGAAAATAATCTCGTGGTGACTCTTCGCGGCGGGATCGCCTCGGAACGCGGCTTCGACGTCTTTTTCGAGCGTAATTCGCACGCCTGCCAGACGGCGCAATAGTTCGATCGCCCGCATTTGCCCGAGGATATCGAAGTCCGTGTGCGGCGATTCCTCGTTGAGATCGTGACGGAGCGCCCGGCTGATTTGCTCGGTGAGTTTGTCGTGCAGGACGTCGACCAGCCCGCCGACGTAATAGCCGATGTTCCCGATGTGCAGGTTCTTGCGTTTGCCGTAACCGGGGTACATCACCTCGCGCAGGTCGGCAATAATATCCGCCACCGCCTCGCGGCTCGGCAACGGTTCGTGACCCAGGTGGTTCAACCGGCTGCAACTGCTATACGTGTCTAGGAGTTGCTCCGTGACAGTTTGCAGTTCCAATTCTCTCTCGCGAATATCCGTAGCCATCGAAGTCTCACGTGCAGTCGGTCGAACGTAACAGCATTATCGTACGATTCGCGGCGAGACACGTCTGAACGCAGACAGGATTCGCACAAATGAGAAGACTCGAGTTCTGAACCTGTCCAAAAATCACTGACAGGATTTGCAGGATCGACAGGATTTGAAGAAGGAATGGATCAGACTTGAATTCCGAATCCTGTTTCATCTTTACGTTTTACGCAGTTGCCCGGTTTGGGAGTCGGTAGAGCGGATCGCTGAGATAGGCTCGCACGGCGTCCCGGATGATTCGCATTTTGGCGTCGAACC
>JAYSKW010000264.1:0-5687 GCA_043726085.1 Limnoglobus sp. | reverse complement strand
AAACCGCGAACGATGTAACTCGCCACTTCGGCGAGTTCGTGGGTGTACGCCGCCTCCACCGCTTGCTCGACGGTCAGACTGGTCGGGAGTTCTTTCTCGGAAATCGTCAGGCTCATTCGCGTACAGAAACACGAGCCGCCGCGAATGAGCCTGACGATTTCCGAGAAAGAACTCCCGACCAGTCAGACCGTCGAGCAAGCGGTGGAGGCGGCGTACACCCACGAACTCGCCGAAGTGGCGAGTTACATCGTTCGCGGTTTGCCGTGCCTGATCGAGTGCGACAAAGAGTTGTCACCGTACTTGTTCGTGAACTTGCGGAACCGTCTCAAAGATCGCAATTTGCGTTGCGTGTACCTCGATGGCCGCGAAGCTGCGACCAGTGGCGCGCCGCCGATGGGACTCATCGGCACGATGATCGGCCAACTGCGCGAAGCCGTTCGCGGCGCGGTCGAAAAGCGCGTCGTCGTGTTGCCGCACCTCGATTTATTAACGACGAGCCAAGGCGGATTGACGAGCGAAGCCCGCGAGGTAATCCCGCTACTTTACGAGAACCCCGAACTCGTTTGGCTCGGTTTCAAAGACCCATCGTTCCCGCTACCGAAGGTCATCGAGAACCTCTTCCCGCATCGCACGACCATACTCGGCATCGGTCGATTGCGCTTGCAGCACCTCATTACGCAAAAGGAATCGCGCAAGTTCGGGACGACGTTCAACCCGTGGCAACTTTACAAATACGTGTCCGGTGCGAATGCGGTGCGGTTGCGGAAACTCCTGACGACGCTCGAAGGCGAAGACTACCCCGCCAACGCGAAGGAAGCCCAACGGCACCTGCGTTTGGGCACGCTGAACGGGGCAATGGAGATACCGAACATCGACCTCGACAGCGAGATCGGCGGTTACACGAAGGTCAAGAAACGCCTTCGTCAGGAAGTCCTCGACGTACTGCAAAAGCGCGACACCGCATCGACGTCCGAAGATGTAGCGCGACTCGAAGAACTGATCCCGCGCGGCATGATCTTCTGGGGGCCGCCCGGCACCGGCAAGACATTTTTCGCGAAGGCGATTGCCACCGCGATCGGCGCGGCGATCCAGATCGTTTCCGGCCCCGAACTCAAATCGAAGTGGGTCGGTGAGAGCGAAGAGAACCTGCGGCAAATCTTCCACAAAGCGAGGCAATCGGCCCCGTCGATTATCGTTTTCGACGAACTCGATTCGTTCGCCACCGCACGTGGAACCTACAGCGGTAGCGGCGTCGAACACTCGATGGTCAATCAATTGCTCACCGAAATGGACGGCTTTCGCAAGGAAGAACTCGTCTTCGTGGTCGGCACGACGAACTTCGTCGAAGCGATCGACCCCGCCCTGCTCCGCCCCGGACGCTTCGAGTTTCACTTGCACATTCCGTATCCGGAACCCGATGATCGCCGCGATATTTTGCAGATTTACAACAAGAAAATGCGACTGGAGATGACCGACGACGCGATGGAGTACGCGGTCAAACGCACGGGCGATTTCGTCATCGGCGCGGCAGGCGGCACGCGATATAGCGGCGACCACCTGAACGCACTTTGTCGCTCCGTAGCGCGCATTCGACTTCGCGAAAACGAAGCCGGCGAGACGACGATTCCGCTCGTCGAACGCGCCATGACCGAATGGATCGAACGACCCAAACTGACGAAAGCGGAGGAAAACGTACTCGCTACGCACGAAGCCGGTCACGCCGTTGTGGCGTTGTTTTGCGATCACGCGCCGCCGGTGGAACGCATCACCATCGCGTCCGAAATGAACTGGGCGTTCGGCTACGTTCGCTATGCGGACCCGGCACACAAGTACATTCAAACGGTGAACATGTACCTCGACCTCATCTGCGTCGCACTCGGTGCGCGTGAGGCGGAACGGCTATTGCTCAACGATCTTTCACTCGGTGCAACCGGCGATTTGAACTCCGCTACAAGCATCGCACGCGAACTCGTCGAGTCGCACGGTCTCGCGGGGGGTAAGCTCGGGCAGGTGCAGTTTCTCGACATGCAGACCGGCCGACGCAGGCAAGACCTCGCCGCTGAAACACTCGCGGCCATCGATACCCGCATCGCGGAGATCCTCGAAGAGCAACGGATACGTGCGGAGACAATCGTCCGCGAGCAGAAGGCGTTAATCGAACTGTTGCGCGACATGCTCATCGAAAAAAAAACCATCGACAGCAAAACGCTCGGTCAGTTAATTCCGCGAACTCCAGGCGTCGCGTTACTTCGGGAGAGCGCATGGCACAACTAACCATCGTGTTGCGGCGCGACCCGCAATCGGGCAAACAGAACATCATCGTTAAGCTCGATTCGGACGCCGATTCGTTGCCGATCGAGCACGAGCAGCTTCACCGCACGCTCGTCGAAAAGCTCGTGGGTAAAGGCATTCCGGCCGAAGATCTGGGCGAAATCGTAATCGAGCGCGAACCGGTTTCGCAGCCGGTACCCAAGGTCGCCGAGCCGACCGAACCGGAACGAACGAAGTCCGCACAAGGGCGATGATCGCACATGATCCTTCAGTTTCCCAACGTCGAAACGCTTCGGCTAGCGATGACCTCGGGCATCATTTCCCCAGACAACCTCCTGGCACCGACCACATATTATGTGGCTGCTGATGGCCAATATTATCTGAAATACAGCGGAAAACTGCTGAAGAAACTGCGAGACGATCTCAGCCGATTGAACGTTGTCACTACGAAACAACACCCGACTGACAGTGCGATGACACCAGCCGCCAACTGGCTTGCGGTCCTTCCTCTTTCACGGAACGTTGGCCCGTTACAACTCGCGGCCCAGACACCTGCACTGTTCCAGATGCCATCGGCGACCCTACCGATAATCGCGGCAGAAATGTTGCGCCTCGGCAACGACCGTCAAAGTTTTCGCTGGCTCGACGACGCAGAAAAGTCCACATTACTTCGCGTCGTCGGGCCGCCTTACTACACGCTGTTGCGCGCGATCGATGCGGACAAATCTATGCCGATCCGAGCGTACGTCGAGCAGGCACCGCGCGTCTGGGTCGAACTCGGCTACCATCATCCGCTCGTCAATTCGATCCGCGTGGCCGACGATCAGATGCTGTTGATTTGCGAGCCGCAGAACTGGATTTTCCTTGCAGATGAGCCGTTTCAGGATGTCTACGAGTTCGCGCAGTTCACACTGCCGCACGCGCCGGAAGATTTTCACGACGTCCGCAGCACGACGGAAATCACGGTGCCACTTCGGCTCGTTCCCGGTGATGCGGCCGATGTGGCGGACTTTTGGGTGATCGCAAATGATGGCGTTCGCCAACTCGATTCGTTCGTTCGCGGGGCCGACGAACGGTTACTCGAACAACTGTTATTCGCAGTGGCAGCCGGGCCGGACAATCGCGAAATTGTCGTACTGAAAACGCGACCGTCGCGGAAGTCGCCACCGATTTTGACGCTGAATGACACGATCGCTTTTAAGCCATACTCGCGGCTGCCGAACTTGTATCACCCCGTGGGATTGCGACTACACCCGACGATTCGCCGCGATGTTGTGGCGAAACTGTTGGCCGAAGATCGCGAGAAAATCGTCTGGCTCAGCCCCGGCAGCAACGGAACGTTTACGCCAGAATCGCTACCGGAGCAGGCGTTTCGGTCACTTCACGAATGGGTTGAGTACATCATCGACCGGGACCGTACGCCGCTCGCCGAGTGGATCGATGCCAGCGTGTTCGAGTTCGATTCGTTCGCGTGCAACGAAGCCACGACCGCGAAGAAAGGCACGCCGGACAAGCCGGGCCGCGACAAGAAACCGGAAGTCGCCGCGAGTGCTATTGCGACGACAAGCGGCACTCGAACGAAAGCGAAAGCGAACGAAATACCGTTCCTGGACCCACCACAAATCGAAGTCGCGATCGCCAAACCGCCGAGCGAGTGGAAGCTCCGCTGCGACGAGTTGGAGAAAGCGTTCCTCGAAAATACGGGCCGTCTCGACGACCCCGAACGCATTGCGTCGTGGCCCCAATTGGCCGAGGCGAATGCGGGCATCGGCGAGGGGCGACGCAGCGAAGCCGCGATCTGCTGGCTGAATGCAATGTGGAACGAAGCCGTACCGCCGACCGTGTGGCTCGCATCGTGGGTGGCATCCGAATGCAGGGAAAGCGAGCATCAATCGTCGAAAGAACTACTCGATTCCTGTTTGCGAAACGAGCAGCCGACGCCATCGGATATGCGACAGTTTTGCGCAATCGCAATTCGTGCGGCCGCCGATACGCCGATAGCAGATTGGTTCAAAACGCGACTCGGTGCGGTTCAGCAATACCTCATACGATTTGAAGATCGCCTACCGATTCGCGCCGTCTGGCTGACGGCACTTCGGCTCGCGCGCATCTCCGGTTCGGATCTACTCGGCCTGGCCCGCGTGCGCGATCGACTGCTGACGCGATTGCTCGATCGTGGCCTCAGTCCGGAACAGGATTTGCCGTCGTTCCTTCGCTATGCAGGGCTACACGATGCCGAGCGAATGCGGGTCGTTCGCGAAAAGGCGCAGGAAGTGTTTACCGCCGCCCGCTTGTGGGCGAACCGTAGCATCTCGCGCGGTTCGCCCAATACCGAGGCTCATCCGACGCTCGCTTACATCGACCTCGTCTTTAGTTTCGCGTTCGCAAAACTCGGCGACGCGATCGCTTCTCGGCGGTTGATGGATTCCGCGAAAGCCGTGCTCGTTCGCGAGAATCCAACCGAAGCGAAAATGATTTGCAGTACCATTTTGTTTAATGCCTATGCGTATCGCATCGAACGAGCGATTGCGGGGAAACCGCACGCTGGGATGCTACCGGAACCGCTTCGCGATGAGATTGAACGCTTGATCGCGAAAAAAATGGAGAGCGAATCGAAGTCGTCCGTCGATCCGCGCAGCATGGCTCACTATGCCATTTCACGGATGCGCGAACAATCGAAAATCCTCGAGCCACAGGAAAAACTCAGCGCCCACAGCGAGTTTCTGAAGCACGGCGACGAACTGAAACTCGCACTCGCCGAACTGCCGAAAATCACCGACCCCACCGCAATGACGAAGCGCATTCGTCAACTGTATCTCGAAGGTACCACAGGCAAAGCCACCGACGAATCGCGGTTCCTCGTCTTGCACGATGCGCTCCCGCTCGCCGCGCGAGTCGGCCAAGATTTCACCGTCGAACTACTCCTCGAAGTTCCTCTCGCGATGAAGTACTCACCGCCCGCCGGCACGCCATTCTCTGCCGATTTCCTGAAAAAACAGGGCCAATTGTTGGAACGGGCCATGTTCTACGCCGCGCACTTCGACCGCACGGAACTCATCCACACGCTCGCCGATCACTTCGTGCTCTACTTGCGAAAGCTCGACGACGAACCGCGATACGAACTCGTCAACATCGTCGTCAGCCAGTGTTTGAGGAGTTTAAAAAAAGTCGGACTGCGCGACGACATCGACCGATTGCTTCGCCGAATCCAAGAAGAAGTCTTGAGAGGGAAAACGCTTCCGCAACTCAAAGCGCTGTACGCAGGCAAGCCGAACATCTGGGTCGATGCGCTGCAAACGCTGCTAAATTTAGCAGCAGGCTGGCTGAGTTTCGGCATCGCTCAGGAAGCCGATGCCATCCTGGAAGCGGGGCGGTTGGAGATTTTGAATTCGTCGTCGGAGATCAAGCCGCTCGAT
>JAYSKW010000263.1:0-1161 GCA_043726085.1 Limnoglobus sp. | reverse complement strand
AGCGAGTAAATGTCCGCACGCGCATCGACGATGGCCGTCCCCGTTTTCATCGCGATCAACTGTTCGGGAGCCATATACGCCGGCGTTCCGCCAACGCCGGCTGCGCTGTCGCTCGCGCTATCGGCCGCAAGGTTGAAGTCGAGCAACATCGGCTGGCCTTCATCCGTCAGCAGCACGTTCGCGGGCTTGATGTCGCGATGCAAAATGCCGCGATCGTGCGCGTGCGCCAATGCCTCGGCCAGCTTCCAGCCGATCCAGAGCACCGCCTCCGGGTACGACAATTTCCGCAACTGATCGAGCGGCACATGTTGTGGTGTTTTCGGTGCGGTTTCAATCGGGCGCGGATCGTCGAGCAACTTCGTCCGGCTCGCGCGATCCACCACTGTATCGGCGAGAGCTTTCCCGGATGCGGGCCAGACTTGCTGCGCGTGCAGCGCCGTCAGCACATCCGCGAGCGTCGTCGAACCGAGGTACGGCATTACGATGATCTGCGAACTGCCGATCCGCTGCGTCGAGTAGATCGGCACGATATTCGTGTGCTGCAACCGTGCGAGCGTTTCCGGTTCGCTTAGGCCGAACCGCGTCGAAATCTTCAACGCCACCCAACGCCCCGCCAGATCGGTTTGTTCGGCGAGATACACCCGGCCGAACGAACCCCGCCCGAGTTCGCGAATGATGCGAAACGAACCGACGGTGTCACCCGCCTCCGGGTAACGCGATGCCTTCGGTGCTTCGGTCGGTAGCGGCCAATCGGAAACATCGACGGCGTAATTGGCAGCATACTCGCTCGCATTCGGCGATTCGCCGAGCGCGAGTCGTTGGCGATACTCCTCGAATGCGAGTTCGCCGAGTCGTTCGGCATCGGCGAAGAGTTCCGTCGCTTGCGAACGATACGCTTCCAAACGTGGCGATTCCCCGCGTTCGCTGCGGAACTCCATGTCGACGCGAATCAGTTCGGCTAAGGTTTGCAGGTAATTCGGCGATTCGCGCGATGGCAGGAACGAGGCGAGGTGGGCCGAACGCGAGGTCGTCCATGCCGCTTCGTAACCGGCCACGCGGCGATCGAGTTCGTCTTCAAGCACGACCATCGTTTGCATCGTCATCCGTCGCTCCCATCCGCGTCGCCATCTTGCTGCGGAATTCTTGCAGAATGCGTTCGAC
>JAYSKW010000262.1:0-1796 GCA_043726085.1 Limnoglobus sp. | reverse complement strand
GGACGCAGAACGTCGGTATGGGGCTGCAACCGCATCTTCTCGGCCGCAAGGAGTTCCTGATTCTCAGCACGCATGGCGGGATGCGTGCGGAAGATGGCTCGCCGATTGCGCTCGGGTTCCACAGCGGGCATTGGGAAGTCGGCTTGTTGGTGAAAGCCGCGGCCGAGGAATTTCAACGGCTGCGAACGATCCCGTTTGCGGGGGCGGTGACCGACCCGTGCGATGGCCGAACGCAAGGCACCGCCGGGATGTACGACAGTTTGCCGTTCCGCAACGATGCGAGCATGGTACTGCGAAGGCTCATGCGATCGTTACCGACGCGAACGGGCGTGCTCGGCGTGGCAACCTGCGACAAAGGCCTGCCGGCGATGATGATGGCACTCGCGAGCCAGCGAGATTACCCGGTGGTACTGGTGCCGGGCGGCGTGATGTTGGCGGGGGAAGCGGGCGAGGAAGATACGGGGAAAGTGCAAACGATCGGCGCACGCTATGCGAACGGCGAGATCACGCTCGAGCAAGCCGCCGAAGCCGGTTGCCACGCCTGCGCCAGCCCTGGCGGGGGCTGCCAGTTCCTCGGCACGGCGGCCACGTCGCAAGTCATCGGCGAGGCTCTCGGCTTGTCGTTACCGCACTCGGCACTCGCGCCATCGGGGCAGCCGATCTGGCTCGATATGGCGAGGCGTTCGGCCAAAGCGCTCGTCAATCTCTCGGCGAAAAAGCTCACGAACAAGCAGATTCTGACGGACAAAGCGGTGCAGAACGCGATGGCGGTGTTCGCCGCGTTCGGCGGCAGCACGAACCTGCTGTTGCACATCCCGGCGATTGCCTTCCACGGCGGCGTGGGCCGGCCCACCATCGACGATTGGACCGCAATCAATCGGCAAGTTCCACGGCTCGTCGACGCCTTACCGAACGGCCCGATTGGCCACCCCACGATCCGCGTATTCCTGGCGGGTGGCGTGCCGGAAGTGATGCTTCATTTGCGAAAACTCGGGCTGTTGCACCTCGATGCACTGACAGTCACTGGCGAAACGCTCGGCACGGTGCTCGATTGGTGGGAAACCTCCGAACGCCGGAGCCGCTTGCGGGAACTGCTGAAAACCCGCGACCGCATCGACCCCGACACGGTGATTATGTCGCCAGAGTCGGCGAAGTCGCGCGGCCTTACGAGCACGATCACCTTCCCACGCGGCAACCTCTGCCCCGATGGTAGCGTCATCAAGTCCACGGCAATCGATCCGAGTGTGGTCGATGCCGATGGCGTGTATCGCAAACTCGGCCCCGCGAAGGTGTTTACTACCGAGAAAGCCGCGATTGCCGCACTCAAAGGGCAAGGCGAAAAGAAAGTGGTGGCGGGCGATGTGCTGGTGCTCTGTTGCCGCGGCCCGCTCGGCAGTGGCATGGAAGAAACGTACCAAGTGACATCGGCGTTGAAGCACTTAAAGTGGGGCAAGCAAGTCGCCGTGCTCACCGATGCCCGTTTTAGCGGCGTAAGTACCGGCGCGTGCATCGGTCACGTCTCGCCCGAGGCATTGGCCAGTGGTCCGATCGGTAAACTACAAGATGGCGACCAGATTGAGATCGAGATCGATCGCACCACACTGGAAGGCAGCGTGAACCTCGTCGGCGATGCCACCGGCGTCCACGGCACCGAATGGGGCAACGCCCAACTGATGACCCGCGCACCCCGCAGCGACTTGCAACCCGACCCCGCACTACCCGACGACACACGCCTCTGGGCCGTGCTACAACACGCGAGTGGCGGCGTCTGGGGCGGCTGCGTCTACGACGCCGAC
>JAYSKW010000261.1:0-2405 GCA_043726085.1 Limnoglobus sp. | reverse complement strand
TCTGGCAACCGACGGTCTCGATGTACACTTTTTTCAGCGTCGACATAGTTCGGGTTTCCGTTATGAACGGGGCCGATGGAAGTAAGCCGATAGTGTATGAATTCGCCTGAATTCACCGCAACTTCGCCATGCCTGTCGCCTGGCGGCGACCGAGGTGGCACTCGTACTGTTTGCGGCCCACCCAGTAGGGCACGGCGAAATGATGCTCTTCGGACCAACCGACTGCGCCGGTGAGAGTGCCGCAGAAGCGGTAGTCGGCGTCACCCGTGAAGGGCGTGATTTCGACGCGGTCGAGCGGGTGGCCTTCGAGGTCGAACAGGCCGACGGTGGCATCGGACCGACCGCGATGCAGCAGGTGCCAGCGGAAGTGTATCCCTTCTTCGACGTTCAAATCTTGGGTTGGCATCGTGCCGGAGTACCACGCGATCTTCGTGCCGGGTGGGGCGGTCGCTTCGACGTATTCGATGGCATCCCAGAGCATTCGGGCACGGGCGGCGAATTTCTCTTGACGTCCGACATTCGCAATCGTAAGCAGCGTGACACCCATCCACACAGCGGCCCACGCGACTTTCTTCGGAACGCTCGCGGGCACGGAAATCAGCGACGTCAGTAGCAACCCGATCAGTAAATCCAGCCCCCAGACGCCCGGCATCGCGTAACGGCCGGACATCATCGACATCGGCAAATAGACCACGATTCCTGCGAGAAGTAACAGCGTTGCGGTGACGACCGCGGCGCGATGCGTCGCCCAGATATTGCTAGTGGCGATCATTTTTCGTCGCGAATAGATCACGACGCCGAGCGCGAGCGCGAAGCCGACGCCGAGGAAGTCGAGGCCGATCGCACCTTTCCATGCGTTGATGATTCGCCCGAACTGCGCGACCGAGGGCGCGTGCGTTTCGTACTGCCCCGCGTGCCAGTGGAGTTTGAAATAGACGTAATGTGCCACCGGGATTGCGAGCGTGAGCGACAGCAGCAGCGAACGAATGCGGTTACGATGCCACGCTTCGCGGAGTGTCAGGCCATCGGTCCAAAGCCGCAGTGCCATCTGTGCGGGGATGAGTGCGGCGTAGGTGTTTTTGCAACCGAGTGCGGCCATCACGCACAGTATCGAAACGAGATCCCACCAGAGTGGCCGCGTCGAATGTGCCGCCTTGCGTGCTGCGATTAAGCCGAGCAATGCGTACGGCATCGCCACGCCTTCCGCGAGTGTCAGGCTCGTCCAGATTTCGTTGCGGTACGGGTTCCACATCGCGCACGCCCCGGTAATCAGCGCCGCCACGGGGTGAATCCGCAGTTCCCGAAACAGCCAAAGCAACATTCCCGCCGACAGCCCGCACCAGACGAAACGGATGATCCGCCACGGCAACGCCTCGCCACCGCAGACATTCGCGAACAGTTCCCAATGCGCCCACAACACTGGGCGGAACGGCCCGAGATGCTCGTAGTTCGCAACGACTTTTTCCCACCACAACGCGACGTGCCCACTGAACGACGTGCCGCTTTGTGCTGGGTAAACGAGGTTGCCATCGTCGATGAAATCGAACGGCGTACGCAGCGTCGGCAGGTAACCGAGCGCCAGCACGAGTGCGCCGAGGAGAATCCAAGTCGGGAAACGGGGGGTCATGATGGCGTCCGAGTGTCGTGCGGTTCGAGGTTCCGCACGGAATTTACCGCATGGTGGCCGATGTTGGGTAGCCGAACTGGTTTGCGCGCTGCACGATACTACAATCGAAGAGTCACACCCAATTTGAAGGATGCCCCATGCAACAGACACTCATCTTGTTGAAGCCCGATGCGGTCCAGCGTCGGTTGGTCGGTGAAATCGTCTCGCGATTCGAGCGTAAGGGAATGCGGTTGGCGGGGTTGAAGTTCGTGCAATGCACGAAGGAACTCGCCGAGAAGCATTACGCCGTCCACAAGGGCAAGCCTTTCTACGACTCGCTGCTGTCGTTTTTAACGAGCGGGCCAACGGTGGCGATGGTGTGGGAAGGCCGCGAAGCGGTCGCCGCGAGCCGCAGCATGATGGGCCTAACCGACGGCGCAAAAGCCCCGCCGGGAACGATCCGCGGCGACCTCGCACTCAGCGTGCAAAACAACCTCGTCCATGGCAGCGACAGCCCCGAGAACGCCACGCTCGAAATCGCACTGTGGTTCCAGCCGAGCGAACTCGTCAAGTTCGACAACGTCGACGGCAAATGGGTCGGGTGATTGCGGATCAGGAATGGGCTTGTGCAGCAAGGACATCCGATCCGTCGATTTGTGCCGGTGCATCATGTCGTGGTTTGATGCTTAACCACAGGTCGTTCGGATCGTTGGAAAATTCGATCCGGAACGTCGTAGCGATCTCATCCGAAAGTGCTGCGACTCGCGCAATCGTGGCCCGGAAAACCGATGGCCGAAAC
>JAYSKW010000260.1:0-1739 GCA_043726085.1 Limnoglobus sp. | reverse complement strand
CGGGTTTGGCCGAACTCGAAGAGCGATTGAACCAATATCCCGTCGATTTTTCCGATGTGCGCGGCCAAGAGTCGGCCAAGCGTGCGGTGATTATCGCCGCCGCCGGTGGGCACAACGTGCTGATGCTCGGCAGCCCCGGTAGCGGTAAGACGATGATCGCACGAAGACTGCCGACGATCCTGCCGCCGCTGACGCCGAACGAAAGCCTCGAAACGACGCGCATCTACTCCGCGATGGGCCGAATGCCCGCCGGGGAATCGCTGCTGACGACGCGACCGTTCCGCAGCCCGCACCACACGATTTCCGATGCCGGAATGGTCGGCGGCGGTACGATCCCGCAGCCCGGCGAAATCTCGATGTCGCACCACGGCGTGCTGTTTCTGGACGAACTCCCCGAGTTCAACCGCCGCTGCCTTGAAGTGCTGCGTCAGCCGTTGGAGGAAGGCCGCGTCACGATCAGCCGCGCCGTCCACTCCGCGACATTCCCCGCCGATTTCATCCTCGTGGCCGCGATGAACCCGTGCCCGTGCGGCTACCTCGGGGATGCCAAACACAAGTGTAAATGCTCGCCGATGGGCGTCGAAAAGTACCTTTCCCGACTCAGCGGCCCGCTGCTCGACCGCATCGACATGCACATCGAAGTGCCGAGTGTGCCGTACGAGGAACTGTCGAAGTTGACCGACGGCACGAGTAGCGCCACGATGCGCGAAAGCGTGTTCCGTGCGCGGGCGATCCAAGCCGCCAGGTTCGGCAACAAACCGAGTGGACTGAACAGCCGCATGTCGCCGAAAGAGTTGCGCAAGTATTCCGTCGTCGATGCCGAAGGGCGAAAGTTGTTGCAATCGGCAATGGACGACCTCGGGCTATCCGCCCGTGCCCACGACCGCATTCTGCGCGTCGCCAGAACGATCGCAGACCTGTCCGCGACCGAGCACATCGACGATGGCCACGTCGCCGAAGCGATCGGCTACCGCACCCTCGACCGCAAATTGTGGAACAAGTGAGAGTCTATTCAAACATAGTAAATAAAACCGGACTGTATATAGCTAATTAGCCTCTGTCTCCATCATTCAGTCGTGGATATCATACGTGCTACGTGGGTAACCGTTCTTGGGGGCAGATTGCATCTTCAACCTTTCAGAATCCGTGCTGAAATCACCTACGGGCGTTCGGTTTCGCTCGGCTCGGGTCTTGCTGTCGGTGTGTTGGCACGCGCGCCGTTCGGCTTGGGTGCGGTCGATTTTGGAGCGGTTTGTTGCCCTTCGAGTCGGGCGAGTTTGACCTGACAATCGAGGATCATCGCCTTCATTTCCTTGACGGTCTTTTCGTGCTCTTTGTGCTGTTCGTCGCGATAGGCTTTTCGCTCGGCGTCGGCGGCCTGATTCTTGTCCACGTCCTGTCGGAGTTTCTGATATTCGTCGCGAAGAGACTTGGCCTCGGTGGCCATATCCTTTTTGCCGGCATCGGTATCCGTCGTCAAGCGGCCGACGCGATCCTTGAGGCTATCGAGTTCGCTGCGGTAGCCCGTCAGCATCGCGTTCTGCGAGTGATTTTGCCCCTGGATCGTCTGAATTCGCTCGTAATTCGTCGTCAATCGCGATTGGAAATCGTCCTTTTTGACGAGGTCCGCTCGCGCCTCGTTCAGCTTGCCGATCTCGGCGCGCAACTCGGAGATTCCGGAGTTCAGATTGTTGTAAAGCGTGATCGCGACGAGCGCAACGATGCTGAGCAACGTTCCG
>JAYSKW010000259.1:0-2368 GCA_043726085.1 Limnoglobus sp. | reverse complement strand
CTCGCTCGGGTGCAAGCGGTTGAAGCGTTCGCACTCCATCGCGTCGCGGCGAAGCATCGGGTAACTCGTCACGCTGAACACCGTACTCGCAACGCTGTACTTCTCGGCAAGGATCGCCTGAGCGCGAATCGCTTCGTTGAGAATGACGCCGCTGCCGAGGATCTGCACTTCGTGCTTCGCACCGGCTGGCTTCACCATGCGGAACGGGTAAATCCCGCGCAAGATGCCTTCGCGCACCTGTTCGCCGGGCATCCCCGGCATGTCGTACGCTTCGTTGTAAACTGTGAGGTAATAGAAGCATTCTTCGTTGCGGACGAACATCGCGTTGATGCCGTCTTCGATAATCACGGCGAGTTCGTAGCCGAACGCGGGGTCGTACGGTCGGCAGCTCGGGATCGTCGCAGCGACGAGGTGGCTGTGGCCGTCTTCGTGCTGCAACCCTTCGCCGTTGATCGTGGTGCGGCCTGCGGTCGCGCCCATCATGAAGCCGCGGCACCGGCTGTCGGCCGCCGCCCATGCGAGGTCACCGATCCGCTGGAAGCCGAACATGCTGTAGTAAATGTAAAACGGAATCGTGTTGACGCCGTGCGTGCTGTACGCGGTGCCCGCCGCGATGAAGTCCGCCATCGCGCCGGCTTCGTTGATGCCTTCTTGGAAGATCTGCCCCGTCGTACTTTCGCGATACTCGGTCAGCGTGCCGTGGTCGACCGGCGTGTACTTCTGCCCGGAGCCCGAGTACATCCCGACCGCCTGGTACATCGGCGGCATCCCGAACGTCTGGCCTTCGTCGGGAACGATCGGCACGAGCAACTTGCCGATCGACGGATCCTTGAAAAGCTGCGTCATCAACGACACCCATGAGAGTGTCGTCGATACGCCCTTGGTTTCGCCGCCCTTGCGTTCGGCGTACAAGCCTTCAAAGAACTTGCGGTTCGGCGGCTCGCACGGCACGAACTTCGTGTTCCGCATCGGCGTGTAACCACCCACGGCCTTACGGCGTTCGTGCAGATACTTGATTTCCAGGCTGTCGGCGGCGGGCGTGTAGAACGGACAGGCTTCGAGTTGATCGTCGGGAATCGGGATCTGAAAGCGGTCGCGAAATCCTTTGACTTGCTTCAGGCTCAGCGTTTTCTTCTGGTGCGTCGTGTTCTTGCCTTCACCGCCTTCGCCGGGGATTTCGTAGCCTTTTACCGTCTTGGCAAGGATCACCGTCGGCTGGCCCTTGTGGTCGATGGCTGACTTGTACGCGGTGTAAACCTTGAGCGGATCGTGCCCGCCACGTCGCAGGAACTGGAGTTCGACGTTGCTGAGGTGCGAGACAATCGCCTTGAGTTCCGGCGTGTTGAAGAAGTTCTCGCGAATGAACTCGCCACCTTTGACGACGTATTCCTGATACTCGCCATCGACGACTTCCATCATCCGGCGAGCGAGTGCGCCGGTGTGGTCGTTCTTGAGGAGCGCATCCCAATCGCTACCCCAAACGACTTTGATGACGTTCCAGCCTGCCCCGCGGAACAGCCCTTCGAGTTCCTGAATGATCTTGCCGTTACCGCGAACGGGGCCGTCGAGCCGTTGCAGGTTACAGTTGATGACCCACGTGAGGTTGTCGAGCTTTTCGCGTGCGGGCAGCGTGATGCAGCCGAGGCTTTCGGGTTCGTCGCATTCGCCGTCGCCGAGGAACGCCCAGACGCGCGAATCGCCTGCGGTCTTCGATAGCCCGCGGTCGCGCAGGTAGCGATTGAATCGCGCGTGGTAGATCGACATGATCGGGCCGAGGCCCATGCTCACCGTCGGGAACTGCCAGAACTCGGGCATGAGCCACGGGTGCGGGTAGCTGCTGAGGCCGCCGCCCGGTTGCAGTTCCTGGCGGAAGTTATTGAGCTTCGTCTCGGGGAGTCGCCCTTCGAGGAACGCCCGCGAATACATACCGGGGCTGGCATGACCCTGATAGAACACGACATCGCCGGGGTGATTCTCGGTCGGCCCACGGAAGAAGTGATTCCAGCCAACTTCGTACAGCGTCGCAGCCGAGGCGAACGTGCTGATGTGCCCGCCGACGTTGGTCGTCTTGTTGGCGCGTTGCACCATCGCCATCGCGTTCCAGCGGACGACGTTTTTGATCTTGCGTTCGAGTTCGCGATTACCGGGGTAAAGCGGTTGGTCTTCGACGGCAATCGTGTTGAAGTACGGCGTGGTGATGCTGCTCGTCTGCGGGACGCCAGCCTTGGTCGCCATCGCGGCGAGGGTATCGAGGAGGAACTTGGCGCGTTCGGGGCCTTGGGTCCGGATGATCGCTTCGAGCGATTCGAGCCACTCGGCGGTTTCCTGCGGGTCGGCATCGGGTGGCAGATGCGCACTCAGATTCGCC
>JAYSKW010000258.1:0-7456 GCA_043726085.1 Limnoglobus sp. | reverse complement strand
AGCATCCGCCGCTTCGACGTGGCCAACCGAAATAGCGTGCGAGTAATCGCATCGACCGCGTGCCGTGCCGACTCCGGCAGGAACGCGATTTGCAATAACGCTTGCCCGAACGTGTTCGTAAATTCGAATCGCCACTTCGACGGCAACGCCCGCCACGTGGCCCGCGAACGCAGTTGCAGGAAGGTACTGAACGTCAGCAACACGCCCGGCACCAGCCACGGCAACAGCGCGAATACGGTCCACGCCCACGCGGGTGATGGCAACACCGTCCACGCCAACACGAGTAGCGCAAACGACGCCGGTGCGACGAGACTGCGGCGAAGATTGTCGATCACCTTCCAGCGTTCGAGCATCGGCAACACGTTCGGCAAACGCGTACCATCGGCTTTCGGCGATGGCACTTTTGCACCTAACCAAGGCAGAAGTTGCCAGTCGCCGCGAATCCACCGGTGATCGCGCTTCGCAAACACGTGATACTTCGAGGGGAATTCATCGAAAACTTCGATGTCCGTCGCGAGGGCACAACGCGCGTAATTCGACTCGATGAGGTCGTGGCTCAGGATCGCATTTTCGGGGAACGCTTCGCCCGCCGTCGCGTGAAACGCATCGACGTCGTACAGCCCTTTGCCGGTGAACGAGCCGCGGCCGAAGAGATCCATGTACGTGTCCGAAGTCGCCGACGAATACGGATCGACGCCCGCACTGCCCGCGAACAGCCGCGCAAACCACGAGCGGAACCCGGTGCGGTAGAGGAAGCTCACGCGCGGTTGAAGGATCGCGTAACCGCCGATCACACGGCGACCGTCGGGCGACAATCGCGGGCGGTTCAACGGGTGCGACAGCGTGGCGATCATCTGCGTGGCGGTATCGCGCGGCAGTACGGTGTCCGCATCGAGCGTCAGAACGTAACGCACTTTCGGTAGCGCCGCAATCGCCTCGGGACTCAGAAGGTAGCTCGTATCGAGTTGGCCGCGCAGCACGCGGTTGAATTCGTCGAGTTTCCCGCGCTTGCGTTCCCAGCCCATCCAACAGCCTTCGGAGGCGTTGAATTTCCGCGAACGATGCAGCACGTGAAACCGCGATGGCCCCGTCGCGCAGTACGTTGCATTCACGGTCGCGATGCACTTTTGCAACGCTTCGATACACGCGGCATCGTTTGGCATCGTCTCCGATTGGGCATCCATGAAGTCGATGAGTAGCGCGAACGTCAGCGACGAATCGGGGTTGGATAAATAGTGTCGTTCGAGCCGTTCGACGAGGCCACGCGCTTGTTCTGGCTTGCCGATCATCGTCGGCACTACGACGAACGTCGCCGACTCTGCGGGTATGCCTTCCTTGAATTCCATCTTCGGCAATACGCGTGGCGACGTGAATTTCCGCACCGCTAGGTTCGTGAAACTGATGCCCGCTTCGGATGCCACGAGGCCGATGGCGAGCGACGCCGAAACGATGGTCCACCACGACGAGGCACCGAGCAACAACCACGCGGGTACGGCCACCAATAACGAAAAAATGAGGATCAACCCGAAGAACACGATGCCCGGACGGCTACGCAACCACGAGCGAATCCGCCGTCGGATCGGGCGGCGTTCGCCGAGCACGCGACCGAACTTCGCACGCCCTTCACCGATGAGATAATAGCCGACGTGGCCGTTCGATTTTTCCACGGACGCGGCCGCAATCGCCGCCTGTGCCACGTCGAGTTCCGGACGGCGACTCCGCCGCGAAAGCACTTCCACCGCTTGTCGGCAACGGTCCCGCGTGGCGAAATCTTGCTTCAAGTACACGCCATCGGGGTCGGTTTTCAGCACCGCTTCGACGAGGCTCGTTTCTTCAAAAAACGATTTCCATTCGATGACGCCGAGAATCCGCAGCGTCGTTACCGCGTTGCCGATCGACACCTGATTCGCCGCCTGCCGACAGAATTCGCGATGGCAGATCGTTTGCGGATCGACGAGGTGTTGCCCCGCCCATTCGTCGAGGCGTTCGGTCGTCGTGCCATCTTCGCGGATCGATTCCCAAATCGACGCCGCATAGGCATCGCTCGGTTGACTATCGAGGCGATGGCGTGCGCCGCGCCGCAACGTGGCCACCGCCGAATTCGCCTGTTTGCGTTCCGCAACCGTGGCCAACATCTGATCGACGAGGCCGCGGAGCAGTTCGATCACCGCGAGCCGCAACATGATCGGCACCGCCCACAGTTCGCCGATCCGTAACGCCGTCGTTTGCTGATATTCGTTGACTGCGGAGCGAATATCCCGCTCGGCCAACGAGCCTTCGCCGCGACCGATGATCGCCGCCGCAAGTGGGTAGACACGCGGCAGCCCCGCATGGAGACCGTTCGGGATGATCGGCAACTCGCTGTAGTACGATTGCGGCATGTGGCCGCGAATTTGCCGCACGACTTCGTCGATCACGTAATAATTATCGAGCAACCACTCGGCTTCGACGGGCACGCCTTCGCCGCGCGCGATCAAGTCCGAGAGCGTGCTGTGGGCTTGCGAAATCCGTCTAGCATTGGAAGTCAATCGCCGCAATAATCGACGACTCAACCGCGTACGAGCAGTCAGACCTTCGGCAGCAAGCGAGACAATCGTACGGTAAAAGTAACTTTGCTTGACGAGTTCGCCGGGCATATCAATTTTCTCTGGTGTATCGTGACGGAACCCGCAAGTCAATCGAAGGTGGGCATTTTACGTGCCAAGCTATCAACGACAAAGCCCCTCGGAGTTCCGAGAGGTTGTCGCGGTCGATAATCGGTTGAGGTGGCTTACGCCTTAGCGGTTTCTTCGGTCCATTCGCGCATTGCCTCTGCGGAGTTTTTGCTGAGAACGACTTCCGAATCGACGTGATCGACCCAGTCGGTTGGTATGAAATGATGTTTGTTACCGGAGACGGGATCGTTCTTCACGAGTTTGATTTTGTCACCATCAACATGGTCAACCTTGCCGATTCGCGTACCGCAGGAACAGACGACGTCCATCCGGTCCTTGATCTTGCTGGTGTCCTTCATGATACACTCCTCAATGTTGAGATGAAGCCGAACTGTACTGCTTCATCTCATTAGCTCGGTGCAATTCGCATACCATACCGACATCATGTTGCATTCAGTTGTGCAGGTACTTCCGATTCAATCGCGACGGGCTTGAGGTCGGTGGTGGCGGGGCCGTGGAGGACGCGACCGTCTGCGGAGAAACGCGATCCGTGGCAGGGGCAATCCCAGGTTTGGTCGGCGTTGTTCCAACGAACGATTGCGCCGAAGTGCGGGCAGGTGGCCGAAAGTACCGTTAGGCCGCTCTCGCCGTGCGTACGGCATACCGCCAACTTCGACAATCCACGGCGAACGATCATGCCTTCGCCATCGGTCAACGAGAGCGGATCGCCTTTGTCGCCGGACGTCAGCCAGTCGAAATATTGTCCTGCCGTGTTCGCATTTTCACGCAGTAACGTTCCCGCCGTGGCGATTGACAACCGGGCTGGGTCGTATATTTCCGCCCAGTCGTTCTTGCGTTCCATTATCGCGTCGGCGATCAACGACCCGGCGAGTGTGCCGTGCGTGAGACCCATACCGGAATCGCCAGTGACCACATACACGTTCTTTCCGGCGGACGCATCGGCACCGATCAACGCGAGGCCATCTAGCGTTTCAAAGACCTGACCGTCCCAACGATACAACACCGATCCGAGTTGCGGGAAGCGTTTGCGTGCCCAGGTTTCGAGCGCATCGTATCGCGCAGCCGGATTCGGTTCTTGTCCCGTTTTGTGGTCTTCGCCGCCGATAATCGCGTAGGCTTGGTTACTACTGTCAACGTGAAATCGCACGTAATGGTACGGGTCTTCGGTATCCCAAAACAGTCCGTGCGGTGCCTTGGCGAGTGGCAACTCCGCCGCGATGACGTACGTGTTGTACGATGCCAGTTTCGCATTGATTCCGATGCCACCATTGATCGGCGTGTTCGTCGCCAGCACCACGGACTTTGCCGTCACGGTACGCCCTTCGGACGTAATCACGTGAAGTGGTTCGCCAGGCTCGACGCGATCGACGCGGCAATTCGTATAGATTTGCGCACCTCGATTTTGAACCGCTCCCGCGAGGCCGACGATGTACCTTCGTGCATCGAACTGCGCTTGATCGGGAAACTGCAATGCCGGTCCGCTCCGATCGCCAGATATGGGTAAATCATCGAACCAATCGAAACGAATGCCTGCATTCTTGCACGTTTGGGCTTCGTCTTGGAGGATTTCCTCGCCGGCCGCATCGGGAGCAAACAGATATCCGTTAAGCCGCTGAAAATCGCAGTCGATGCGTTCGCGACGTTGGATTTCTTCGATCGTATCGATGGCCGCGGCGTGGCTACGATATGCCCCGCGTACGACATCCAGCCCGCGAAGCGATTCGAGCTTAGCGAATCGATCATCGTAAATGCTACTGAGATGGGCCGTCGTCGCCCCAGTTTCGCCCGTGCCAATTTCCGACTGCGCTTCGAGAACGACGACGGTTTTTTGCTCTCGCAAAAGGTGATATGCGACACTGAGGCCCGCGATGCCGCCTCCGATGACGCAGACATCACACGTCAGATCGTCGTTCAGCCGATGACCGTTCGCGGGCAAATCGGTCGATGCACGCCACAGTGGTAATGTACTTTTCGGCATAACCGTGCCTCTTGTCAAATGATAAAAAGCCCACCCGGAACATCCGGGCAGGCCAGGGGAGCAACAGTATCGTTTGCCAACTTATGGGCGGAGGATCGTATCGCGTCGAACGCTGTTGGCGACTGGAACTGCGAATAATCGCAGCGTGGGGCCAGCCCCGACGTAGCCACCGACTGCGGCAGCAATCATCGAAATCAGCGTACCGAGGAACGACCACCACGTCACGCGGGTCGTCACTTCGGCGGCATCGCGAGCGGCTTGCTCCGCTTTGGCCTTCGTTTCTGGGTTATCGAGCGTGGCCTTGATATCGGCTGGGGCGCTCTTAGCCTTTTCTTTCCACTCGTTGATGCGTTCTGGTGGTACGCCCGCTCGTGCGGCGGCGTTTTCCCAATCGGCTTGCGTCGTGTTTTGCGCAGTCGCGTCGGCGACGTTGCTACCGACGGTGGCGACACCGACCATCGTGTTGAAACCGGCTCGCACGCCAGTGGCCATCAGCCACAGCAGCATCGTGAATACCGCGGCCCACACGAGCAGGCCGTACATTGCGGCTTCCCGCTTGTTTTCGCCCGTGGTCAGTTGGCTGGCCACAAAGCCCCCAACGAACAGACAGGCCGCCGTCACCACGATCGCATAGATCGCAGCCGCGAAGCCGATATTGCGACCGGCGAACTTATCGCTGATCGACAGGCCAATGGCCCCGCCAAGTAGTGTGAGCAAGAAGTACAGTGCCAACGACAGCACCGACCCCGCTACGATTGCGCCCCAACTGATGCGGCTGCGAACTCCGACCATGTCTTCGACGTCCACGGGTGTGGTCGTGCGATGATTCGTGGTGTTGACCATAACATCTGCCATAAATAGTCTCCGAAAAGGTGACACATTTTGCGGCCCCACATTGAGGCCAGTGAGCGACAGACTTTGCAACTGCCGTGCCGATTGAATCGAACATTCCAACACAGCTATAAAAGAAGGATTTCTCGCGAGGAAAAAGTCACTTCCGGAAGCGACCTTCTCATAAAAGCGCACGAACGCGAGTCAAAATTAGCCGCGCCGCGAAGGCTTTGCGTAGCGAAGCGCGTGCGCATCACCCATTCGCATAATCATCGATAGGTTGACGTCCGCGTTCTGCTACGTCTGCTCCGCGTCTCGGCAATACGCATCCCTTGGTATGCCATTTGCTCGAATATATGAGGCAATCGGCAATTTTGCCGTTTGTGCAATTGCACATCTCCTGGAGCGAATTGATGGCACTCGATAGTTTGCACGACCTGTATGTGGAAGAGTTGAAGGATCTCTATAACGCGGAGAATCAACTGCTGAAAGCACTTCCCAAAATGGTGAAGGCCGCGACGCACCCCGATCTGAAAAATGCGTTCAAAGAGCACCTCGAAGTCACGCGGAATCAGGTGACGCGGCTCGAAGCGATTTTCGAGAAGCTCGAAGAAAGCCCCAAGGGCAAAAAGTGCAAAGCGATGGAAGGTCTCGTTGCCGAAGCGGCGGACACCATCGCAGAAGATGGTATTGCTACTGTGAAAGATGCCGCACTGATTGCAGCCGCACAACGGGTCGAGCATTACGAAATGGCCGGTTACGGCTGCGTCCGGACTTTCGCCAAATTGCTCGGATACGACGAGGCCGTCGAGTTGCTGCAAGCGACGCTCGATGAGGAAGGCGTAGCGGATAAGGCACTCACCGAACTCGCCGAGACGATCATCAACATCGACGCAGAAAATGCGGACGATGAAGACGATGAAGAAGTCGATGCGGCTGAAACCAAGAAAGCCGCTGCGAAGCGGTAACATGCGAACGCGACACAGTTCCAAACCCGGTTGCAATTTTGCAGGAAATAACCGCCGAAACTTTGATTTCGGCGTGGTTTCAGATGACCGAAATCAGACGTAAGTCCTTATCGGGCCAGTATGGTTCCGAAATTCGAGCATGAGTCCAGGGATGGGTGGGTGGGTAAGTGGTGGAGTCATTCCGATGGACTCCCGCTGCGACCTAACCGAGGCAACTCGAAGGCCGATGTGTCCTTCGAGTATTGCTTTTCAGGATGCAATTGCCGCACTCATCGCGCGATCCGAGACATTTTGTACCCCCATGTTCTTCGCACAGTGCGCACAACAGTAAATCGCTCGATCGCTCTCGACACCATGGCCAATGATTCGACACCCACAATGGGCACAGCGTGGTGCGAGCATGTGAATGGCGCACTCGAAGGAATCGAACACGTGTTCCCTGTGCCCCATCGTGACCGTAAACGCTTTGTCGTAATTGTTGCCGCAAACTTCACAGATACCCATTACGCATTCTCCTGTTAGTGTGTGAACAATCCAGATGCAACCCTGATGCCGTGTGCGATGCTAATTTGAAAAATCGGCGATCGTGTGACAGATCACGGCTGGGATTTCGTTCCGTTCGCCTTGTGGCAGTCGGGTAGGTCTGTGCCTATAACAACCGAAAGCACACCACTACCAGCACGGGTGACTCGATGAAAATTCACGAATATCAGGCCAAAGAACTGCTCGCGAGCTACGGCGCGCCGATCCCCAAGCACATCGTCGTGAAGACCGCCGATGAAGCGGCGGCGGCGTTCGATGCACTCGGCGGTACCGGTGCGATGGTGAAGGCGCAGATTCATGCGGGCGGACGTGGGGCCGGGCAACTCAAAGGCTACGCGGACAAACTCGGTGGCGTGAAGTACTGCCCGACGAAAGAGAAAGCCCGAGCCGTTGCCGATGCGATGCTGAAACACTCGCTGATTACGATGCAAACCGGCCCGGAAGGCCAGCCGATTCAGACG
>JAYSKW010000257.1:0-2802 GCA_043726085.1 Limnoglobus sp. | reverse complement strand
TGTCGGCGTCTCGGCACTTGCGTAAATGTCGTTCGTCAGCGGCGAACGCGGCATCCGGTCGCTGCGGCCGCCCATCTCCGCAATCGCGATTGTGTTACTCGAACCATCGGTGATCGTCACGATCGTTTTCTTCTGCGAGCCATTCAAAGCACAAATGAGGCGCGGGCCGTTCGTGCTCAGCGCCGTCGGCGTGGTGGTCAGCAGGGCGTTGCGCGGCGTGAGTGCATTCACAACGACCGTCACCGGTGCGCTATAGTCGGTGTAGGCAAAACCTTGGGCATCGACGGTGCCACTTCGGTTCGGCGTCGAGGGGCAGAGGAACGTCTTGATCGTCGTCTTGGAAGCGAGGATGTTATTCGGTTCGAGCGGGTCGTTGTAACGGCGATTCAGGTTGAACAAGCGGTAGACGTTATCTTGCTCGATGTATGGCAACAGCTTCGTTTGCAGCGAATGTGCGGCACCCGCCGTCGTGTTCCATGCCGTGCTATCGTCGATACCCGCTTCGGTGAGGAACACGTTCGCGGTGCCGGCCGTATTCCGAGATTGCGTCGCCGTCGGCAGCCGACCGAACGTACTTTCGTAGTTGTGAAGCGCCAGCCCCATCTGTTTCAGGTTGTTTTGGCACGTGCTCCGTGCCGCCGCTTCGCGGACCTTTTGCACCGCAGGCAACAGCAGCCCGATCAGGATGGCGATGATCGCGATCACGACGAGCAATTCAATGAGCGTAAACGCCGAACGATACGTTCGCATAGGAGTCTCTCAGTGTGAGAAGTAAGTAGGAAACGAAACGAAAACGCACGGTGGTGTGTGTTGCAGACGTTGGAAATCGCGAAGGGTGGAGAGTTCGCCGAGTTCGTTACGGTCACGCCGTCACACGGAGTGACGCATTCACCCAAAACCCGTCGCCAGTGGGCGACAGCAACCATCAGAATTGGCCGAGAAGTATTTCACGGAGATACTATAGTCAGGTGCGAAGCGATCCTATCAGGAAAACGTCCGATTCCACGAAAACAGAACGACGTGGTGAATTAGCCGCGACGCGGAGGCTTTGCGCAGCGGAGCGCGTGGACTTCACCCACATTCGTGCGATGGGTGATGCGTACGCGTTCCGCTACGAGGACTTCGCGTCGCGGCTAATTGAGAAGCGCTGGGCTAATTTAGGCAATCTGCGGCGCGTATTTCGGTTGCGCGAACTGACGGCGGCGCGAACCTCGTTCCATTTCCTGGGTGAGCTTGACCGATTGACGGCGCGACGGAATGATCGGGGCATGCGGTTCTATTTGAGGATTTTGATCGCGGTCGCCATCGCTTCGCAATCCGGTTGTCGAGTATTCGACCGTTGGAGCCGCGAGCGCGATCGGGAACGTCCGTCGGCCGAACCGGCCTCACGGGCGCGCGACTGGATCCGCGACCGTAACCGCGACGCGGACTCGCCACGCCCCAAAAGCTACCTCGACGCACCCGGTGTGCCGTCGTCGAATTTGCGGCCCGGTAAATCGGGTATCTCCGTGCCAGCTGCCGATTCGGGGGCCGGCCTACGGATCATATCCGGCACCGTCGAAGACCCCGAAGGACGTGCCGTCGAAAATGCCTTCGTTACCGTCGAACATTCCGATGCCGCCCAGGCCGGTCACGGTGCGCCGATGGGCGTGCAGACGGATCGCGGCGGCTTCTTCAGCATTCAAGGCCTGAAGGCGAACGAGACGTACATCCTTACTACGCTGGTAAAAGCGGGCGGACGCTCGTTCGGCAGTCGGCAATACGTGAAGGTGCCCAACGACCGCATTCGGCTGCAGCTCCGCGAAGATTTGGCGTTATCCTCGACGCGACCCGATGGCGATCTGCCGCCCAGCGGCCCGATGATTCCGAGCGGCGAACGCTCGCCGATCCCGCCGTTGTTCGACACACCCGGCAATGGTGGCGTGTTGCCGCTACCGACCGAAGCAGGTGGAAATGGCTGGTCGCCAGTCGCACCGCGAACGGCACCCGTGCGGCCCGATCTGTTCGCGCCCGGCCCGCAACCCGATTATCGCACCAGTCCCCCCGCGAGCATTCCGGGGCCGACACTGTTGCCGCCACCGTCGGGTGCGGGAACCTCGCGTTCGATCTCGCGCGACTCCGGTTTCGCGTTGCTCGATGTCGCCGGGGAACGCCGTACTCTCCCGAGCGGTCGCGCTGGCGAATTGGTGTTGTTGGACTTCATGACGACGAATTGCGTGCCATGCAAGAAGGCCATTCCGACTTTGAAAGCGATGCAGGATAAGTATCGCAACGACTCGCTCGAAATCATCGGCGTCGTCTGCAACGAAGGCGACGAGAAACAGCGCCGCGATGTGGCATCGAAGTATCGTCGCGAACAGCGATTGAACTATGATCTCTATGTGGAACCCTCCGTGGGCCGCCTCCAGGATCGCTTCGATGTGACCAGCTACCCGACGCTGATCCTTATCGATAGCGCGGGCAAAATCCTCTGGCGCGGCCACCCGAAAGACGCCGACAAGCTCGAACGCATATTGAATGACGTGGTCGAAGGCCGTTAGCCGACTCGCGCCAAAAATAAATCGCCCGATTCGCCAAGTTTTCTTCGCATGCACGTTCCACGGAAAATCCACCTCCCTGCTCGCCTAGACTCCGCAAAGCGCGTTAAGCTGGCGAAGCCCTGCTAGATGGCGCGACTATCCCGGTTGTATCGTGCGGTTCCGATCGAACCGATTGCACGCAAAATGAATCGGTGTTGTGCGCAGATTTCCAGAACTTAGTCTAAAGTATCTGTGGTTCGTCGGATTCGATTGGATCGGGGCA
>JAYSKW010000256.1:0-1524 GCA_043726085.1 Limnoglobus sp. | reverse complement strand
TAGCATTTCGGCGGCTTCTTTTCGTGTGGTTTCGGAACGCGATTCGCCGCGAAGCATCATTGCTAATTCTTCGACGCGGTCGTCGAGCGTTTCCAGTGGCGCGATCGTCGTCGAGGTGCGTTTGCCGGAAATCTGCTTGCGGATCGTCCATTGGTGTGCGGCATAACTGGCGACTTGCGGCAGGTGCGTGACGCATAAGACTTGGTGCGAAACCCCGAGGCCTGCGAGTTTCTGGCCGAGCACGTCGCCGAGACGCCCGCCGACGTTCGCATCAATTTCATCGAACACGACGAGCGTGCGAACCGGGTCGTGCGCGGCCAAGACCGTTTTCAACGCAAGCATCGTTCGCGACAGTTCCCCGCCCGATGCGACCTTGCGTAACGGCCGCGCTGGCTCGCCGGGGTTAGCCGTCAGTAAGATTTCCATTTGGTCGATGCCAAACGCAGGGATGTCGCCGATCATCGGGTCGTCGCCGAGCGGAATGACTTCGAGTGTCACGTCCAGTTTCGCCTTGGCCATCTGCAAATCGAACAGATGTTTCTGCGCTTCTGCCGCGAGTTTCTTCGCCACTTTCGCACGCTGCACACTCAGCTTTTCCGCGAGCGATTTCCATTCCTGAAACGCGGGCCGCAACTGCGATTCGACCCCTGCGAGGTCGTCTTCCTGTCGCTGGAGCGTCGTCGCTTTGCTTTCGAGCGACTCTTGATAGGCGATCAATTCTTCGACCGATTGGCCGTATTTCGACGTGAGTTTCCCGAGGAACTGAATCCGTTGTTCGATCTCGTCGAGGCGTTCGGGGTCGGCTTCGAATGTCTCCGAAAGATCGCGGCACGTTTCCGCGAGGTCTTGCACTTCGGGGCGTAACGCATCGAGCCGTTTCGCAACATCGGCGAGCGTGTCGCTGATCGCCGACCAGTGATGGGCCTCTTTAATGAGTCGGCCGAGCGTCTCGACGACGGAGCCATCGTCGTCGTAAAGTCGGCTCGCCACGCTCGCGGTGAATTTGGTGAGCGATTGCGCGTGAATCCGCGTCTCACGCTCTTTTTGAAGGCTTTGCCATTCGTTCGGTTGCAAATTTGCGGCATCGAGTTCGTCGCGTTCGAACCGAAGGAGCGCCAGTTCGCGTTGCCGCGTTTGCCGTGCATCGGATAGCAATTTGTGCAACTTCCGCAGTTCGCGAACCTTGTCGGCGGCGGCGATGTACTTCGCACGCGGTTCGGCCAATCGTCCGAACGCATCGAGGACTTCGAGCTGATACGCAGGCTGAAGCAGCGAGTAGCTTTCGCGCTGCCCATGCACATCGACGAGGATTTCACCGAGCCGCTTCAGGGTCGTGACCGCCACCGGTTGCTCGTTGACGAGCGCGGTACTGCGGCCGGATCGCGACAGTCGCCGCGTCACGATGAGTTCGTCTTCGCAAAGTGTGTCGTTGAGGATCGCTTCGACGGCCTGCTTTTGTTCGAGGCGAATGAAATCGAATCGCCCCGTAACGCGCAGTTCCTCGGCACCCGTGCGAATGAGATC
>JAYSKW010000255.1:0-5158 GCA_043726085.1 Limnoglobus sp. | reverse complement strand
CTGAGCACGAACGGCCCGCGCCTCATTTGTGCTTTGAATGGCTCGCAGAAGAAAACGATCGTGACGATCACCGATGGTTCGAGCAACACGATCGCGATTGCCGAGATGGGCGGCCGTAGCGACCGGATGCCGCGTTCGCCGCTAACGAACGACATTTACGCGAGTGCCGAGACGCCAGCTCCGACGAGTTCGGACCGTGCATTCTGGCGTTGGGCCGAAGCGGATAATGCCTACAACGTCGACCAACTCATCAACAATAACGCCACGCCGACGGGTGGCCCTGCGGGTTGCCTTTGGACGACCTTGAACTGCGGGCCAAACGAAGAGACGTTCAGTTTCCACACCGGTGGGGCGAATGTCGTGATGGCCGACGGTAGCGTAAAATTCCTGCGCGACAGCCTCGGCGGCGCGACGTTCCGTGCGCTGATGAGCGCCGACGGTGGCGACCTGCCGACCGAAGACTATTAGTCATTTGGGCAGTGATCGAAAGACGAAGAACAAAACATTAACCGCCGAGGGCGCAGAGTACGCAAAGAAGAAAAATCATAGCATGGTTCAAACAGGGTCTTAGCTTCGTCTGCGATTCGAATCGTACAGAAAACATGATTTTTCACTCCGCGTTCTCCGCGTACTCCGCGGTTAAAATTTCGGTAGGTATTCTTTCCGCCCACCACTGAGACGCCCTCATGTTCCCGCTGTTTTGCTCGCTGATTCTCGTCGGTGCGTCGGATGTTCGCGTCGATCAGCCATACGCGGGGGCGCGGTCGCAGCCGGTCACTTACGATGTCGATTTTCGCGTCGTGGTGACGGCCCCGCAGAATACGAAACGCCTGCGGGTGTGGGTGCCAATCCCGCCGAGCGACGCGATTCAAACGGTCGAATCGCTCGGCTGGACGGTGTTCCCAAACGACGTCAAACCGACGATCGCGACGGAAACGCTGTTCGGAAATACCTTCGCATACTTTGAATTTGCACAACCGCAAGGGGCGCAGATCCTCGCGCATCGGTTGCGCGTTTCGACTTCGGAAGTGCGCTGGAACATCGATGCGCAAGCGGTGCAACCGATCAAGGACTGGCCGAAGTCGTTCGATCCGTTCCGGCGTGGCGAGTCACTCATTAAAGTGGACGATCGCTTTCAGAAGTTGGCGAATGAAATCGTCGGCGACAAAACCGGATCGACATCGAGCCTCGTCGCAGTCATGGATTGGGTCGGCGACAATCTAACCTACGATCACTCGAACACCTCGCTGGTGGCAGACAGTACGCATGCCCTGACAATGAAGCGCGGCGATTGCTCGGACTATCACGGCCTCTGCTCGTCGCTGGGTCGCGCGCTCGGATTGCCGACGCGCGTCACGTACGGGCTGCACGCATTTCCGAAAAATCTGCCGAGCCACTGCAAGCTCGAAGCGTATCTGCCGCCGTACGGCTGGGTGAGTTTCGACGTGTCCGAAACGCAGCGACTCATCCAGCGGATTCGCGAATCGAAAGACTTAACCGAACGCGAGAAAACCGATCTCGCCGCATCGGCGACAGCCAGATTGCGTGCGGGTTATCGCGACAACACGTGGATTTTAACGAGCCGCGGAACCGATTACGAACTCGCGCCAAAAGCGAGCCGGAAGGTGCCGCTCGTCTCGACGATCTGGGCCGAAGCCGACGATGTGCCGTTGCCATCGCCCGACCCCGCCGACACGAAAAAACGCGAATTCGCCTGGATGACCGCACACAAATACACGCCATCGGTACCCGTAGTGTATCCGTTCAAAGACTGGGCAAACCTGAAGGCAAAGTGACGTTTTCTCAATTAGCCGCGACGCGAAGTCTTCGTAGCGGAGCGTGTACGCATCACTCATCGCACGAATGTGCGTGAAGTCCACGCGATCCGCTGTGCAAAGCCTCCGCGTCGCGGCTAATTATGCGTCGCGGCTATATAGCAATTTCTTGAGAACGTCGGGATCGACGGGTTTGACCACGTGGTGCGTGAAACCCGCTTCTTGCGAGCGGCGTTTGTCTTCGTCCTGGCCCCAACCGGTGAGTGCGACGAGCACGATCTTTTCGCCCCACGGTTGCTCGCGGATGCGGCGACAGGCTTCGTAGCCGTTCAACCGTGGCATCCCGATGTCGAGCAAGATCACATCGGGGCGGAATGCGGTCGCAATTTCGACGGCCTCCATGCCATCGTTCGCCGTGCGAACCTCGCTACCGAGGATTTTCAGGATCATCGACAAAGTCATCGCCGAGTCTTCATTGTCGTCGGCCACTAACACTTTCAAGGCTGTGGCGCGTGGCGAGTGATCCGCATCGTGCCTCGGAATCGCCATCGGTTTCTCCTTGCTCGCAATTGGTAGTCTCACGATGAATTCGCTACCTTTGCCGTGGCCCTCGCTGCGGGCTTCGACGGTCCCATCGTGCATTTCTACCAGCCGCTTCACGAGCGTTAGCCCGATGCCCAACCCGCCTTGCGATTTCTCCAAAGACAGATCGACTTGCGTAAACATCTCGAAGATTTTGGGAAGCATCTCGGATGGGATGCCGACGCCGGTGTCGGTGATACTAACTTTCAACCTTCCGCTTTCATCCTTCATCGTTACTACTGAAATCATGCCGCCGCGCTCGCTGTACTTTGCGGCGTTGTTGAGGAGGTTGGAGAAAATCTGCCCGAGCCGCGTCGCGTCGGCGTCGAGGGTGATTGGCTCCGGCGGCAGCGTCACGAGGAGTGTGTGGCCGCCGGCGTCGATGATAGGGCGGCTCGTTTCCACGGCGTCGTTCAGTACGGTTGCGAGTTCGATTCGCTCCTTGCGGAGTTGCAGTTTGCCGCGGCTAATGCGGCTCACGTCGAGCAAGTCGTCGACGAGGTGGACCATCTGCGCGAGTTGCCGTTCCATCATGGTGCGGACTCGCTCGATCGTATCCGTGTCGTCTGCGATTCGCAAAATTTGCAAGCCGTTGCGGATCGGTGCGAGCGGGTTGCGGAGTTCGTGCGCCAGTGTCGCGAGAAACTCATCTTTACGGCGATCGGCCTCGGACAGTTCCGCCGTGATCTTTCGCAAATCCTCTTCTAACGCACGTTGCTCGGAAATGTCGGTGTTCGTGCCGAACCATTGAACGACCCGCCCGCTGGCGTCTTTGACCGGCATGATCCGTGTGAGGAACGGGTGGAATTTCCCGTCTGCACTTTTGAGTGGGAACACCATGTCGAACGGCTCGCCGGTCGCAAGCGATAATTTCCACCGCTCCATTACTTCCGGCAACACCTCGGGGTCGTGGACGCTCTCCCAGCCCCAACCCTCCTGCGTGTCCGAACGGGTTCCCGTGTATTCGTACCAGCGTCGGTTGTACCAATAGATGTAACCGTCCGCGCGGGCCATCCACGCCAACTGCCGGATGTTCTCGGCCATCGCGCGGAAGCGGACTTCGCTCTCTCGCAACTCTTTCTCGGCGCGTTTGCGATCGCTCAGGTCGACGATGAACGACATTCCGGACCGGTCGCTGTCCTCGTAGCGAATGCCCGCGATCAGGATCGGCACGCGCGAGCCATCCTTGCGGATGTACTCTTTCTCGTATGCGTTGGTTCGGCCGGACTGGCGCAACTCGGCAATGCCTTCTTCGTTGCGTGGCGTCCATTCGGGTGGCGTCATGTCACGGAAGTTGAGCCGACCGGCGGCGACGTCATCTGCGGTATACCCCACCATGTTCAAAAAATGTTCGTTTGCCGCCGTGACGACGTTGCGTTCGAGATCCCACTCGATCATCCCAACCGACTGCGCATCGAACACCCGTCGCAAACGCTCCTCGCTGCGGCGTAACTGCTCGCTGTCGCGCTTCTGATCGGTGATGTCGGTATGCACGCCGACCCATTCGCGAATCGCGCCCCGGTCATTGAACACCGGCACCGCACGAATCGTGCAGTTGCGATACTCACCATCGTGTCGACGTACGCGGTGTTCGTGGACGAAGATTTTCTGTTCAGCCACCGCCACGTTCCACGCATCGATCGTCGGTTGCGCATCGTCCGGATGGACGGCCTTCGCCCAGCCGTAGCCCTGATACTCTTCGAGCGTCTGCCCGGTGAAGTTCCCCCAGCCCAGTTGCTCGCCCGCCATTCGTCCCTGGGCATCGTTAGTCCAGATCAGGCTACTCACCGCTCCGACCGCGGCGCGGAAACGCAATTCGCTCGCTCGTAAGTTTTCTTCAATCCGCTTGTGATCGGTAATATCGCGCGTCGAGCCGGCCACCGCCTCGACCGTCCCGCTCCTCCCTAAAACGGGCACGAAGATGTAGTCGTACTCGCGCTCTCCCACTCCACTGCTGCTGTAGTTAGTTTCATCCCGCAACGGCTGGCGGGTGTCGATCACCTGACGGATTTGTCGCTGAAGCCGGTCGGCCAATTCGAGCGGGTAATCGAGTTCGAAGAAATTTTTTCCGATCACATCGGGCAACGCTTTCTTCCAAGTAGCGAGAAGAGCGTTGTTGGCATAAGTGAACCGGCCGTCCCGGTCGAACGTGTAGTGGAAGTCCAGCGTATTCGAGAGCACCGTGTCGAACAGCCGCCGTTCTTGCTCGGCCTCGCGGGCCAGTCGATGAATCGCTTCTTCGGCTTGTTTGTGATCGGTGATGTCCCGGAAGTAAACTGTCAGACCGCCGTCCGGAGTCGGGTCGCCTTTGACGGTGAACCATCGACCCAGCGGCGGAAAGTAATGTTCAAACTCGACCGTCACTCGTTCGGATACGGCCCAGCGATACGCGACCTCGACTTGCGTACCGAGGGTGTCTGGGAACTGTTCCCAATGAATCGTCCCCAGCAAATCGGCACGGCGACGTCCCGTGAGGTTTTCCGCTTCACGGTTCACATACACGATTCGCCAATCCCGGTCGAACCTCACGAAGGCATCGCTGATACTTTCGAGAGTCGTCACGACCCGATCTTGGGCCTCCTGCTGCTCCTTCTCTAACTTCTTGCGTTCGGTGACGTCGCGGAACACCAACACACAGCCGATGATCTCACCATCCTCGGTGCGTATCGGGCTGGCGCTGTCGTCGATGGGGCGCTCGCTATCGTCTTTGGCGATCAGAATCGTGTGGTTCGCCAGCCCGACGATGACGCCTTCCTTCAACGCCCGCATTGCCGGGTTTTCGACCGTCTGCCGCGTCGATT
>JAYSKW010000254.1:0-8257 GCA_043726085.1 Limnoglobus sp. | reverse complement strand
GATTGCCGCCGATTTCGACAACGATGGCTACGAGGAGCTTTTCTTCAACAACCTCGGCGAACCGAATCGGCTGTTCCGCCAGACCCGCGACGGCTGGATACACGCCGACATCGGCGCGGCAACCGAGTACGACGACCACGGCACCGGGGCGGCGATTGCCGATTTCGACGGCGATGGCCGCCTCGAATTGCTGATCGCGCACGGCGACGCCAAACCACTGACACTGTACCGCGGCCCGGAAAACGACAACCACTGGGTCCGGGTACGCCCACTGACACGCTTCGGTGCGCCCGCCCGCGGCACGGTGGTGAAACTGATCGCGAATGGCCGTGCGCAAGTCCGCGTCATCTGCGGCGGCAGTGGCTACATGTGCCAAATGGAGCCAATCGCCCACTTCGGCCTCGGCACAACCACCGCCATCGACTCCGTCACCATCACCTGGCCCGACGGTTCGTCGATTACAATCCTGAAGCCCACGATCCGCCAAGTGTTGATCGCGAAGTATCCGGGAAGCGGGTGAGTACCCCAAGGAAATTGACATGACTGCAATCGACTCGCAAGCGTTTGCGAAACTCTGTGCGGATGGCCACACGCCCGACGTGATTGATGTGCGGACTCCTGTTGAGTATCGGGAAGTCCACGTCGAAGTTGCTCGGAATGTGCCGCTGGATCGACTCGATGTGGCGGCGCTGATGCGCGAACGCAACGGCTCGACGGAGCCGCTTTACGTCATCTGTCGATCGGGGAGCCGAGGCCAACAGGCGTGTGAGAAATTTCAGAAGGCTGGCTACTCGAATGTCGTCAACGTCGCGGGCGGCACACTCGCTTGCATCGAAGCCGGGTTGCCGGTCGTCCGCGGAAGGAAGGCGATGTCGCTGGAGCGACAAGTGCGAATCGCGGCGGGGTCGCTCGTACTGCTGGGGGCGGTACTGGGCGGGTTCGTCCATCTGGGGTTCATCGGGCTATCGGCCTTCGTGGGTGCCGGGCTGGTTTTCGCCGGAATCAGCGACACCTGCGGCATGGGTATGATCCTCGCGCGAATGCCGTGGAACCAGTGCCGCGAACCGACCGCTTCGAGTTGTTCCCGATGAATCGTGCCTACGCTGCGATTCGCGATCGTTTGCGTTCGCTGCCGGCTAACTCGGCGGCGGTTGCGAATGCGAACCCGGCGGCGTGGACGGCGGCTCGAAATGTGGGGTCTCGGAGGCGTTCCCATTCGGCGGCGCGGCGATGGAGTTGGCCGTCGGCGAACGAGCCATCGCGGCCTTCGATGCTGCTATCGAGGTAGCCGGGGTGGCAGGTCAATTCGACGCAGTTCCCCTTCGCATTCGCGATCCAGTTCGGCAGGAAATTCGCGTTGTGAACGTACGGGGGATCGGTAATGCCGATGAGCGCATCGTTGCCCGGCCAACCCGTTTCGGCTTGGTGGGGTATTGCGCGACTCCCGAACCGAGATAGTAACATTCGCTTCCGGCGTGCGCCGCGGACTCGGAACAGCGTTCGCGAAGTCTCGACGACACGGCGAACGTAAGGCCGTGGGAGTTGATCGCGGAGAATGTGTGCGAGGGCACGTCGCACCGGGCCGAAAATGTGAACGTGGTGGTGGCCGTTCACGTTCATCGGCACTTGCCCGACGAGTTCGAGAAATCGCTCGTATTGCGCACGCAGTTCCGTTTCGATTTCTGCTTCGACGATCTGGCCGAGTAACATTTTTTTGAGGAACGTGCCGAGGTGTAAGAATCGGCCAGCGCCATCGACCAAGGAGCGAACCCGATCGGGTGGAGTCAGCGGCGAATCGAGCGTCAGGCACGGGTGCCAGCCGAGTTCGAGCGGCTGACCTTGAGCCATCCACAAACGAACGGAATCGGCGGCATGGGGGGAGTTCACCAACAGCACGGTCGAAGTGACGACGCCGATGGCGGCCAGGTCGAGAATCCCGCACGAGGTTTCCATGCCGATGCCGAAATCATCGGCGGTGACGAGCAGGGATCGCGGGTTCATGCGGGGTTCCATTATGCCGCTTTGCGAGCCGGTTCGGGTGCGAGTTCGCGTTTCGGTGCCAGCACGGGCACGATGCGGCCGCGCCATTCGCGGCGGATCCGCCAGAGTTCGCGGAGCATTTTGACGACCGTTCCCGACCCGGTCGTGCTGACGCCGTCTTCGTAGCGAACCCGCACGGGGACTTCGGTGACGGGTATTGCCGCAATTCGGCATGCGGTCAATAGTTCGCAGTCGAAGCCGAAGCCATCGCACGTCAGTTCGGGTAACAAGCGATGCGCGACGTCGGCGGTCATTCCCTTTAGACCGGCTTGCGTGTCGCGCTGTGGGAGGGATAACAGCACGCGGGCCGCTTTGCCGAACACCGCACTCTGCATCCGACGGCGATACGCATACCCGAGGCACCGAACGGGCAAGAGCATTTCGCTATCGGGGTGCGCCCGCGATGCGATCGCAACTTGGGCTCCGCACAGGAGTTCCTCCGCTACGCGGGCGACGTCTTCAAAGCGATACGCGAGGTCGACATCGGTGAAGATGCGATACTGCCCGCGCGCCGCCTGCAAACCGGTCCGCACCGCGTACCCTTTGCCGCGATTCGGCGAATACGCCACGAAGCGCATTCGCGGATCGTTCGTTTCGTCGGATAGCCGTTGGAGTCGTTCGGGGGAATCGTCGGTGCAGCCATCGCAGACGATGATCGCCTCCCACGCATCCGCGCGTGTCTGGAAGAACTCGCGGACTTCGTGCCACGTGCGTTCGACGGCGGAACCCGGATTGTAGGCTGGGAGAACCAGGCTGATCACGTTAGGCAATCCATGCCGAGAGCGAGAGCGGCGCACCAAAATGGCACGTCCGGGAGCCCACACCACCTTAATCGACGCAAACTACCAGGAACTTGGGAACAATTTCAACCCGAACCGCGAAACCGGAGTGGCGGCGGCGCGATGGCAGCGGATTCGCGCCAACAAGTTTGGCACCTCTGCGTTGAATCGGTTAGACTGGGGATGACCGTAATACGCCAATTTGGCGCGTATTTCGATTGTGGCGACTGTTCCGAACGCGTTTGCCGGGTGGTATTCGAGTTTGGGCGGGATTGAGCAGATTCGGATAGCGACCGTGTGCGGCCATCCTTTAGACTATTAAATTCCATCAGTTCACGATTCCCTTGTGCCGGGGCGCGAAAACCCCAGCCCATTGCAACCAGGAGCGCCAGGGCAATGACCATCGTCAAACGGCTTAGGCTATTGACGGCCATCCTCGGTGCGGCGGCTGTGACCGCTGCCATCGGTACCACCGTCTTCGGCGAGATTCGGGCCAAACGGGACTCGGTTCCCGCGGCTCCGGTTCGACCCGAAGCGAACGGTATGGCCGACGACCTCGCGCGGAACTCGTTCGCTGCGAAACCCGCACTCACATACAAGAACAGCGCCGGACAAGCTGCGTTCGCGTGGCAATTGAAGCCCACCGCCACGCCGTCCCGCGTTCGCGATCGCGACATTCTGGTGCTCGTGGATACGTCCGCCAGTCAAGCCGGTCTGCCGCTGAATCGCGCCCGCAACATCATCGACGGTCTTTCGCACGCGGTCGCCGAGACGGACCGCATCGACGTCTGGACGATCAACCTGAACGACCCGAAGGCGACGCGCTCGCTGACGGAAGGCTTCAAGCCCGCTCGTTCGGAAGCCGTCACCAGTGCATCGGCTCGCCTCGTCGAGACCGAGTACGCCGCCGGTGCCACCGATTTGAAGGTCGGTCTCGAACGGGCGATGGCCGCGTTCGAGCCGAACCCCGGTCGCAACCAAGTGATTCTGTTCCTCGGCGACGGCGAAAGCTCCGCGAGCCTCGTCCAGTTGAACGAAGCGATCCGCGTCGAACTCGGCGGCAAGATGGATCAACAGAACATCGCTTTCTTCGCGGTGCCGCTCGGCATCAAGGTCAACGCGAACAACTTACACGGCTTCGCCACGCTCACCGGTGGTGCCGTCGTCCGCCTCACCGAAGACACGACGACGATTCGCGGCCAAGCCGCCTTCGCCACGCAGTTGCGAACTGCGATCGACGTGCCGATCGTCAAGGTCACGAAAGTGACTTACTCGAACGAAGCCGTTGAAGTATTCCCAACTCGCTTGCCGCCACTGCGTGCGGATCGTGCAACGCTCGTCGTCGGTACTCTGAAGACCGATGCAGCTTCGATAACGGCAAAGGTCGAAGGGATCGTTGCGGGCCAGCCCGTCGCGATGGAACTCGCCGAACGCCTGCCACCTTCGGACAGCGAACACTACTTCTTGCACGCGATGATCGAGCAATGGCGGAGCGCCCCGGTCAAGGATGCCCCGGCGATTCTGGCTGCCGACCGTGCGCTAGCTCTGGCCGCCCAGCAGTTCCGCCTGTTCCGCGAAGAATTCCTGACGCAAGCCGTCAGCGCCATCAGCACGGACCGCCTCGATCATGCCGAGAAGCTGTATCAGGCCGCCGTCAAGATCGACCCGACATCCAAAGAAGCCGAAGCCGGTATGAAGGTCATTCGCAAGATGCGAACGGGCGGTTTGACCCGTCAGCAGATGAAGGCCGGTCTATCGGATCGCAATCGTCTGCAAGACTTGTCGAAGGAACCCGCGCCGGGTGCGAAGCCCGTGGCACCTCCAGCGGCGGGTGTTGCACCGACCCCGGCCCAAGCGGCGAGTGGGCTGCAACAAGCTCAGGCCGAGCAAGCGGTGCAAGAACAACAATACCGCGTGCTCGTCGATGAGACGATCCGCAAGGCCCGTCAGCTTCTGGCAACCGACCCCGACACCGCGTACGAAGACCTCAAACGCCAACGCGATATCGTGCTTTCCAACACGCAACTCGGCAACACGTACCGTGCGAAACTCGCCGCCGACATCGAATCGATGATGCAAACCGTTGCGACGCAAGGTGGGGCGATCAAGCGGAATCTGTCCGAAGAACGCGAACGGCTCGCCCAGACTCGCCTCCGAGTCAACGAGTACGCACGTCTGCAAACGCTCGAAGAACAGACCCGATCGCGGATCGACTCATTCAAGCAGTTGATGAATCAAGCCCGCTTCGAGTTGGGCCAACAAGAAGCCCAAGTCCTGATCCAAGAGCGCACCTCGCGCGGTCTTTCGATCCCCGTCGAAGCGACGGCGGCGTACATGATCGGCCAAGCCGCGACGAACCTCCGCGAACACCGCGAACTCGTCCGCATTCGCGAAGACCGTTACCTGTTGACGATGATGCAAGCCGAGAAGTCGTTCATCCCGTATCCAGACGAGCCACCGGTTCACTTCCCGCCCGCAGCCGTTTGGCGCGAACTGACCTCGGATCGCGATAAGTATCGGTCTTCGACGCTCGGTTCGGATGTTTCGCCGAGTATGCGTCGGACGCAGTCGATCATCGACGGACCGAGTGCCGAGCGCGTCAAAATCGAAACCGAACTCGATGGCATGGCACTGAAAGACCTCATCGGCTTCCTCGAGAAGGATCACGGCCTCAAGTTCGTCGTACTCGAAGACGAGTTCAAATCGGCGGGCGAAGCCGCGATCATGGACAAGAAACTGACGCTCAAGCAGAAGCTGTACGGCTTGACCGTCGGCTCGTTCCTCGACATCGCACTTTCGAGTATCGGTGCGACGTACATGGTTCGCCCCGAGTACATCGAGATCACGACCGTGGAAAAACGCTTGAAGGAAAAGGTCGTGCGGGCCTTCGACATCACCGAGCTGGTGTACCAGATTCCGTCGTCGATCAACCAGGCCGTGCTGCAACAGAACCAAAGCGTGCAGACCACCAACCTGCAACTATTCGGTGCGGCCAGTTTCGGCGGCAACGCCGGTAACTTCAACTTCGGTGGTGGTGGTGGTTTCCAAGGCGGCGGTGGTGCCTTCGGCGGCGGTGGCCTCCAAGGTGGTGGTATCGGCGGAGTGGGTGGTGCCGGTGGTGGTGGCGGTCAGATTCAAGGTGGCTTCGGGGGCGGTGCCGCCCAAAATCTGGGTGCCGGTGGTGGCGTGACGGGCGTGGGTGGCGGCCAAGTCGGCCAGTTCGGTAACCTCGGCGGCCAGTTCGGTATCCAAGGGAACTCACTCCCGAACTACCAACTGATTACGACGCTGATTACTGAAGTCGTGGCACGCGGCGAATGGGCGAACGTCAACCAACAGTTTAACGTCGCCCAAGGGAACGGTCAGCCGAACGAAGAAGTCCCCAAACTGTTGCCGGAAGAACAATTGAACTCGCTCGCTTTCTATCCTCCGACGAGTGCGCTAATCGTTCGAGCCACGGGTAAGTACCACCCACAAAGCAGCATCAAGCTGAAGAAGCCCGACGGCGGTGCTGCTGGTGGTCCCGGTAACCCCGCACGCAATGGAAACGTCATCGCAGCCATTGCCGCTTCCGAACCGAAACCCGGCGACAACGCCGTGGTGGCCGTCGAAAAGGCGAAGCTCAAAAACGCGGCCGAAGACGTCCGCACGCTCATGAAAGAGATCGACAAGAACAACCCACAACGGATGTGGCAACAAGCTCTGGGTAAGTCGAACGTCACGCACCCCGGCCTCGTGGTCGCCTGTGCGGACTTCCTGTTCGAGTACAAAGAGCCAGCCCACGCCGCCGAAGTTTTGAAGTCCGGTATCCGTCACGGCCTCACGACCGACGCCTGGACCCACGAAGCCCTCACCGTCGCGCTCCGCGATGGCAAAGCCGATTCGTTCGAGATTCAACGCGTCGGAATGTCCACCTTAGACTTTGAAGCGAACGATGCGAAGTCGTACATGAAGGCCGCGAAAATCGCCGACGAGAACGGCAACCTGCCCGTCGCGTTGGCCTACTGCCAACGGGCCGCGAGCATCGAGCCGAACATGCCTTCGACTTACGCGAATGCACTCGCCTACGCCGAGAAATCGAAAGATGTCCAGACCGACGTGATCCACTGGGCGACGGAAAACCTGCTCGCACGCGATTGGAGTAACGAAGGCGTGAACTATCACGCACAGACGAAGGAACGTCTGGGTCAGATCGTCGACAAGTTCGAGCGAGCCAATCAGCCCGAGTTGGTCGCACGCTTCAAGAAGACGCTCGAACAGGAAAACAATCGCGAACTCGTCATCGAACTGCGATGGCAGGGCGGCGCGGACCTGGACTTGCTCGTCACCGAACCGTCGGGTTCGACGGCCAGCCCCACGCACAAGCGTACGATCGGTGGCGGTGTCGTGAAGGCCGACATCCTCGGACAACCGACCGACGACCGCTTCGAGTCGTACACGGCGGCTCAAGCGATGAGCGGTTCTTACACTGTCAAGGTGAAGAAGTCGCTCGGTACGCCGGTGGGCAACAATGCGAAAGTCGTCGTCACGAAGTTCAAGGGAACCCCGCGTGAAGTGACCGAGCATTACACGATCGACCTGAATTCGAGCGACTCGGTTCAAGTGAAGGTCGACGGCGGATCGCGAACCGAACTGGCCGTGCTGCCGTTCGAGGAGCCGACCGGAACGCGACTGGAAACCACGGCGGCCCCTGCCCCGATGAAGACCGGGTTCGGCGGTGGCGTCAGCAGCAACGAAGCCGGACCGCGAGTGGCGACCGGCAAGACGAACTTGCCCGTCGTGATTCAACCGCACGAAAGTCGGCTGGCCGGTGTCACGCCGAACGCACCCGGTATGCGTGCCACGATGGAAGTCACGCCCGACCGCAAGAGCATCAAAGTCACCGCGACATCGGTATTCACCGGTACCGCGACCGACCTGCCGCTCCCGAAGGTCAGCCTGCTCCCCGGCTCCGAGTGACCTGAGTCAACGACCGAACCTTTCGCCCGCACCCGGCCTCCCTGGTGCGGGTTTTTCGTTGTGTGCGATCGTCCCGTAAAATCGCTCTTCCCCACGCCCGAACCGCGGGCGTACAATGTTCGTGATGACTTAAACCTGAGTAGCCGTCTCCGATTCTTGCTTGTTCTGGTAGCCGCAGGTCTTTAGCCTGCGTGACTTCCACCACCAACGACTGAGGGTCGTGGTGAGTCTTTGAAACACGACGGTTCGTGCGCCCGGAACGATCATTGTGGTTGATTGCGTCGCGTCTCGAAGACTCGTCACGACTGGTTTTTGAAAGTATTTGCCCCCGCGCAGGCTAAAGACCTGCGGCTACCGGAGAATGAAGAACATTAGGAAGCATCTGCCGCCCGAAACCAATGTTTCACACACTCACGAGGGAATGCACCATCAGCAAGGGATTTGAATCGCAACGAGTCGAGTTCTCGGTTGCCATGGAA
>JAYSKW010000253.1:0-2643 GCA_043726085.1 Limnoglobus sp. | reverse complement strand
AGCGTTGTACCGCAGCGAAAAGGGACAATGGAACGCCTATTGGGACCGAATTCTCGCGTGTTGAACAAATGTCCCACCAACAAATGTGACGCCTACCCGCGGGTCTGTGAGACGCGACGCGATAAGCCTGAACGTTCATTCCATGCGCACGAACCATCGTGTTTCAAAGACTCACCACGACCCTCAGCGATTGCTCGTGGCTAACGCAGGCTAAAGACCTGCGGCTACCAGAATAAGACAAGATGAGTGGGATCTGAAGCCTTTTCCATTTCCGTGTCATCCGTGTTTTCAGCGGTCGATTCAGGTCTTTTCTTCTTCATCCTCTTCGTCGTCGGGTTCTTCGCTCGTTCGTTGACCGAACATGTTCGCGATCGCGATCAAAACGTGCGGGTTCGGTATCGCGGACACATCCTTCGCGAACCACGGTAACCAGCCGCCGTGCCTCTTCACTGCGAACGATTTTTGCGAAATCGTGATCTCTTTGATCTCCGTCCACGGCAACAATCGCTTGCCGTTGAACAATCCCGATGGCGTGGCGAGGAGATCGCCGAACGGCACGGTTCGCCCCGATGCCAACTCGGAAAGCACCTTCGGCCAGAGGATTGCGAACGTTTCGCGTTGAATGCGTTCGGCTAGTTCCGGGTAGTCCGCGAGTGCCGAACTGATCCGCGTGGGGGCGTTGTCTTCGGCGGAGATTTCGATCCAGGTCGTCCAGACCATCACGTTCGGTGCCGCAATCGGCAACCAGCACACGACGACCGCACCATCGGTATCTCGCTCGATTATCGGCACCGTCCCCGAAACGCGGATTTTGACGATGTCTACGCTCTTCCAGGTGATCGATTCGACTTCGCCATCTTGCAATCGCAGAAGTCCCGTCGGGTAAATCAGTACGCGTAAACGACGGCTGCGGAACATCGCCCGCAGCAACCCGACGCCCAGGATCGGCGGCAAAATCAGCAGTTCAAACTGCACGTGACCGAAGCGACCGGGGCCATGCACCCACCAAAAGTAGTTCGCAGCCAGGCCGTAGATCATTAGGCCGATGCCCGCTATCAGCTTGACGCGCAACCGACTCCGACTGACGCGAAACAACGCATCGGGTTCGCCGAGGGCGCGCGTCGCCACCGCGATGTCGGCATCGTTTTCCCATTCGTTCGTTTTGTCGGCCACTTCGCTCGGCTCCATACCGCAACTCTCGGGGAACGGACGGTCGGACGCTGATATACTAGTATTCCGGCCGCCCCGTCGAGTGACGTTGCGGTGGTTTTTCCCCTCCATCCGTTTGGTGCGACTGATGTTACTCGTGATGCAAACGAACGCGACCGATGCCCAGATCGACCGGGCCGTCGAAGCGATTCGCAACCAAGGCCTGACCCCGCACCCATTGCCCGGTGCCACCCGCACCGCCATCGGCATGACCGGCAACACCGCCGCCGTCGATAAAGCCTTGTTTGAAGCGATCACCGGCGTCGAAGAGTGCATTCGCGTTACCAAGCCGTATAAGCTCGCCAGCCGCGAAATGCACCGCGAAGATACTGTCATTCACACGCCGCAAACCGAAATCGGGCCGACGCAGTTCACGATCGTCGGCGGCCCGTGCTCGGTCGAGAGCGAGAAATTGATCTTCGAGACGGCCGAGTTTCTACTTTCGCACGGCGTGAAGTTGCTGCGTGCCGGGGCGTTCAAGCCGCGAACCAGCCCGTACGCCTTCCAGGGAATGGGTATCGAAGGATTAGAAATCCTGAAGAAGGTGCGCGACAAAACTGGCATCGGCATCGTCACCGAACTCATGGACACGGAACACGCCGACGCCGTCGAAGAGGCATCGGACATCATCCAAATCGGCACGCGGAACATGCAGAATTTCAGCTTGCTGAAGCGCGTGAGCAAGTGCCGGAAACCGGTGTTGTTGAAGCGCGGCATGAGCGCGACGCTCGAAGAGTGGTTGATGGCTGCCGAGTACATTATGGCAGGCGGAAATTATCAGGTGATCTTGTGCGAACGCGGCGTGCGAACCTTCGCCGACCACTCGCGGAACACGCTCGATTTATCGGTGATCCCACCCGCGAAAACGCTCAGCCATTTGCCGATCTTCGTCGACCCCAGCCACGGCACCGGCAAGCGCGCCTATGTGCCCGCAATGGCACTCGCGGGGTTAGCATCGGGAGCCGACGGCTTGCTGATCGAAGCCCACCCCGACCCCGATCGCGCCATGTCCGACGGCGCACAATCGCTCGATTTCAAGGGCTTCGCCGAGTTGATCCATCAACTGCGCGCCTTCGCGAAACTCCTTGGCCGAGCAATGTAGCGGTTCGTATCCGAACTCTACCGAATCTGCGAGTTGCTCGGATTCTACTCGGTAAGCCACTCGCCGGTTCGACATTCTGCATCGGTTTTCCCCTTCGCCTCAAGCCACTCCGCGATGACAATGAAGGTTGTCGGTTACCTTCATTCGGAGTGCGTCGCTCATGTCGGCCCCGCTGCGGTTGCGGCTCGATGCAGTCGCCCTGTCGTCGTTCGCGGCACTGGGGCTGTTCGCGTTCGCGCTGGCCACGTATCCGCCGCTTACCGGGTTACGCGAACGCATTCCGGAATCGGCAACGCTGATCGCGCCTGTCGCGAACGCACTCGGCTTCGCCG
>JAYSKW010000252.1:0-4620 GCA_043726085.1 Limnoglobus sp. | reverse complement strand
CGCGAACGCGAGCCGGATGCGTGGGTCTTCGAAGTAGCGATTGAGTTCGCCATCGAGCGACTTCCACGGTCGCAAAATCGGCAGTAACTTCAACAGGCTGAGTTTGAATAAATCTTTCCAACCGCTGAAAGGGCTTTCGAGCACGGGGCGAAACGCTTCGAGCTTGGTGCGGTTTTCGCTGATGAATCGCCGCACGTTGCCCGCGTCGGCGACGGAGATTTTTCGCACCTCGTCTTCCATCTTGTCCAGGTTCGGCGTGCAAAGTAGCTCGCCACCGGAACCGAACATGATGCGGTATTGCGGGTCGAGTCGCACCATCGGAATTTCGCGGTGCAGATCGCGACCGATCAACCGAAAGATCCGCTCGAGCACTGTGGGGTACAGGAAGAACGTCGGGCCGAGGTCGAAGCGAAAACCGTCAGCTTCAATTTTGGAACAGCGCCCGCCGACTTGAGGGAGCCGCTCGATGATACGCACTTTGACGCCGGAGTTCGCGAGTAACAGCGCGGCAGCCAACCCGCCGGGGCCGGCACCGATGATGGTGACCGACTTCGTGCGTTTGCCATTCACGTGCGGCGCTGTCCGTTCGGGTGCAAATGCGGTGGTTAACATGGTTTTCCGTGTCGGTCTTGCGGCAATCACCAATACGTTCACATATTAGGTAGGAATCTAACGCGGATTTCCACTTTCTGCGCCACGGTTTCCGGACAAAGGGACACACGATGAACGTCGCAGCACTCACACCCAGCGAACTGTTCGCGATCGCGGGGAAACTTCCGCGCGTGCCGCTCGCCCATTTACCGACGCCACTCGAAGAACTGCCACGGTTTTCCGCACGTGTCGGCAACGGCGTTCGCATCTTCATCAAGCGCGACGATTGTACGGGCCTATTATTGGGCGGCAACAAGGCGAGACACAACGAATTCCTGCTCGGCGATGCCGTCGCGCAGGGTTGCGACATGGTCGTGTGGGGTGCGGGCATTCAGTCGAACAACTGCCGACAGACGGCGGCGGGTTGTGCGAAACTCGGGCTGGAATGCCGATTGTACCTCAGCAGAATGAGTTACTCGACTGAAGTGCAGGGGAACCTGTGGCTCGATTATCTCGTCGGCGCGCACGTCGAGTTCACCGATGCCAAGATCGGCCCGGAACTCGATGAATTGCTCGCGGCAAAGGCAGCAGAGTTTCGGAATGCGGGCCGCAAGCCGTACTACTGGCACCGGCCACGGGTCGTGCCGCTCGCCGCGATTAGCTATGCCGTGTGCGTCGCGGAGATCGTGCAGCAAATGATGCCCGATGCGCTTTATGTGTCGTCGTCGGGGGCAACCGGGGCGGGCGTTGCACTCGGGAAAGCGATTCTCGGCTTGAACTGCCCCGCACGATTAATCTGCCCGATGCTCTGGCCGTGGCACATTCCGACAGCGCTCGCCGCCGATGCGAACGCCGCCGCCGCGATGCTCGGGGTGCCACACCGGCTCCACGAAAAGGACATCGATGCCGACGAAACCTACGTCGCAACAGGTTATGGCTACCCGTCCGATGCGGGTCGGGAAGCGCTCGACATGCTGGCCCGCACCGAGGCGATTTTGCTCGACCCCGTCTATTCGGCAAAGGCGATGGCGGCACTGATCGCCGATGTGCGAACGGGGAAATACGCACCCGGATCGCGCGTCGTGTTCATCCATACCGGCGGCGTGCCCGCGATCTTCGCCGAGCCGAGCAAAGTGTTACCCAAGCGATGACTTGCTCCGGCACCGCGATCCGTTTAAGATTGAGTTACGTCTGCCAGATACGTTGAGGGTTGTTCATGCGTATTCGACATCTCGGTTACTCGTTCGCCACGCTCGTGCTCGCAGTGGCCGCATTCGCAGTGGCGGACGAGAAGCTAAAAGAACCGAAGATTACTGATGAGGATCGTGCCCACTGGGCGTACCAGCCACCGCGTCGCTCGCCAGTTCCGAAGTCGTCTGCCACGCACCCGATCGATGCATTCATTCGCGAAAAACTGACCGCCGCGAAGTTGTCTCCTGCCCAGCCTGCTGACCGTTTGACGCTAATTCGCCGCGTTTATTTCGACGTGACGGGGTTGCCACCGACCCCGGCAGAAGTCGATGCGTTCGTGCAAGATGCCTCGGCGAATGCTTACGAAAAAGTCGTCGATGGCTTGCTCGCGTCGCCGCACTACGGCGAACGCTTTGCCCAACACTGGCTCGATGTCGTGCGCTATGCCGAGACGAACGGCTACGAACTCGATGCGGACCGCCCCCACGCGTGGCGATACCGCGACTACGTCATTCGCAGTTTCAACGCCGATAAGCCGTACCAGATCTTTTTGAAGGAGCAACTCGCCGGGGACGAACTGGCTGCGGGGAAAGACCCGCGTACGGTGCCGGACTTGCTGATTGCCACGGGGATGCACCGTTGCGGGCCGTCGCATATGGTCGGCGGGAACCTCGATAAAGCGGCGCTTCGCCAGGAGTATCTCACCGAGATGGTCAACGCCGTCGGCTCGGCGGTCCTCGGCATGACGATGGCCTGCGCCCGTTGCCACGATCACAAGTTCGACCCGATCTCCGCTGCCGATTATTATCGTTTGCAGGCGTTTTTCGCCGCTGCACAGTATCGCGATGTGAATTTGGCCACGAAGGAAGAGGCGGCAAAACAAGCCGCGAAGGCCGCCGAGATTGCGACACGTGTTGCCCCGCTTCAGAAGCAAGTCGCGGAACTCGACGCGCCGGTTCGGGTGAAAGTCGCTGCCGAGAAGAAGGCTGCGCTCGAGCCAAAGTACCGCGAAGCGCTCGATGTCGAAGCGAAAAAACGCACGCCCGAACAGAAGCAACTCGTGTCCGATATTCAGGTCGTTATTAAAGTGTCGTGGGACGATATTCTGAACGCGATGCCAGCCAAAGAGAAGGCGCAACGCGACGAGATTCGCTCGAAGATTCACGCGATAGAAGCCGAACTGCCGTCGCCGCCCGCAATGGCGTGGGCGATCACCGACGACGAAAAACGCCCCGTCACGCACGTGCTGAAACGCGGTGACACCGACCGCAAAGGGGCCGTCGTTTCGCCTGGGTTTCCAAGAGTTTTATTGAATGAAACCGTCGTACCGAAGAACCGCATCGCGTTCGCAGATTGGCTGGCAACGCCCGAACATCCGCTGACATCGCGCGTGATCGTCAACCGCCTTTGGCACCATCTGTTCGGTCGCGGCCTCGTTGGCAGCGTAAACGATTTCGGCACCCGCGGCGACAAACCGACGCACCCCGAATTACTCGATTGGCTGGCACGCGAAATGATCGAACAGCCGGTGCCGTGGAGCATGAAGCGAATGATTCGCCTGATGGTGACATCGGAAACGTACAAACAAGCGAGCCGCGTAACGCCGACTGACACCGCAATGTCAGCCGACCCGGACAATCGATTGTTGTGGAAAATGAACCGAAAGCGGATCGATGCCGAGGCCCTTCGCGATGCGATTTTGACTGCCACCGGCACTCTGAACCGCGACACCGGCGGGCCGAGCGTGCGCATTCCGCTCGAACCGGCGGTCTACGATTTGATCTTCACCGAAGGCGAACCCGATGGCCTCTGGCCCGTCACGCCCGATGCGAAACAGCACGATCGCCGCAGTATATACCTATTTGCGAAGCGAAACGTGCGACTGCCGATGCTCGAAGCGTTCGACCAACCCGACACGCTGACGCCATGTAACGGCCGCGGAGTCAGCACGTTCGCCCCGCAAGCGCTCATCCTCATGAACGGCCCATTCCCCTACGAACAAAGCCGCAAACTGGCGAAAGCCGTAGTAGCCGTGCCGAAATCGACACCCGACGATTGGGTGAAAACCATCTACCGTCGCTGCCTCGCCAGGAACCCGACTGACACCGAGTTGGCAGTCGCAAAAACCTTCCTCGCATCGAACGGCGAAGCCGCCGTCGCCGATTTGTGCTTGGCCATGTTCAACACGAACGCCTTCGTTTACCTGCCGTAGTACTTCCCGGTTTCGGCAGGAGTATCGATTTTCGATCGCAGAATCCATGGCGTGAAGGCACCGGTCTTCGGGTCGGGTGCATTCGACGGTAACAGGTACCGCTCGCCGCCCTTACCCTCGTAGTCGGACACCCGAAGCAAGAGTATCTCATTGATCGGCACTTTGGCATTCGCTTCGTTTTGCACGATGCAAAGTATCGTTCGCCCATCGTCGGCCACTTCGATGTTCCAAAGGGCACCCACCGCCAGCATCGGCACGGACAGATCCGTCAGGCTGTGTTTCTTGAGATAAGCCGGGTCGATGTATTTCCGCAGGGCGTTGGCATTCTTGTCGCCGTGGTGGTTCCGCATTGCCACGCAGAAGCCTTTGGCCATCGCCAATAACCGCATCTCCGTCTGCGTACCGTGGATTTCGGCTGGCGCGACGGGATCGACTTTTACCGATACCGGCGGCACTTTCACCCCAGGTGCGACGGGCGGTTCCGCCTCGATTTCGAGTTCCAACCTCCCGGTGGCGAGCTTGCTCAAAGGGTAGGCGTCACATTTGTTGGTGGGACATTTGTTCAACACGCGAGAATTCGGTCCCAATAGGCGTTCCATTGTCCCTTTTCGCTGCGGTACAACGCT
>JAYSKW010000251.1:0-1974 GCA_043726085.1 Limnoglobus sp. | reverse complement strand
TGTCGTATCGACCAGCGGTTCTTCATTGGCATTCTTCGGCATCATTTCGTGCTCCTTCTGAATGCTTGCATTCTACACTCAAACGAGTGGCGAGTGGCGTGTGGCGAGTCCGGAAGTAAAAACTCGTCACTCGTCACTCGCCACTGGACGAGGCCAGAACAGCAGCGCCACGCAGGCGATGACGGCGGGGATCGCGGCGATGGCGATGAGGTTGTCGAAACGTTGCGTCTCGTTGACGTAGGCACCTTGTGCGGTCTTCATGCCGGCCATGTAGATGGCGTTGATACAGCCGAGCGTGCCCGTGACTTTGCCTTGATGCCGCCCGGATACTTCCTGGCTGAGCGAGAAGTAGGTAGGGAACAAACCGAGCGATGCGAAGCCGACGACGATCAGCGCGAGTTGCAACTGCTGGTCCGACAGGTTCGGTACGGCGATCGTGGATGCGAGTAGTAGAAACGTGCAGAAATAAAATGTGCCGCGGCGTACGCGGAAGAGATCGCGACCGCGATGGGCGAGGTACATCGTGAGCAGGCCGACGCCCCACGAACCCACGTCGGCGGCGAGATAATACGCCATGCCGAACTGCTGAATTTCCTCTTCCTTGTAGCCGTGGCCGACTTTCAGCAGGCGCGGCATCCAGACGCGGACGGTGTGCCAACCGGTGTTGACGCCGAAAATCACGAGTATGAGCAGCCAGAATTTGCGGTCGCGGAACACCGCCGAGAACGGCGTCGCCGGTTCCGTACTCGATAGCGGTGGCGGGAACAAATGGCCGGGCACGAGAGCAATCCACGCCACGACCCAGACGATACCGATCAGGCCAATCGCGCGGAACGGCACCGTCCAGACACCCGGTGTGTTTTCACCGTAGTATTTGAAACAGTTGAGTACGATTAGTGGCGTGATGATCGCACCGATTGCGGTTCCGCTTTGAAACAAGGCATTTCCGAAGGACCGCTCGGCGGGTGGCAAGATCGTTCGCGTCGTGCGAATCCCGCACGGCCAGTTCCCGGCTTCAAAGAAGCCGAGCGCAATTCGCGCGAGAAGCAACATCGCGAACGTGTCGGTATAACCGGTGAAGAACCCGGCCAGCGACCACCCTGCCACGACGACGGGATACACCCAGCGGACGTTCACGCGATCGACGAGCCAGCCGATTAAGAGCGTGCCGATGCCGAAAGCGATGTCGAATGCGGCTTCCAAACGAGCATAATCGCGGTCGTCGAGGCCGAACTCCTTCAGGATCACATTGCTGGTCTGGTTCAGTGCGACGCGATCCATGTAGTTCAGCGTCGTGGCCAGGAATAGCATTCCGCAGACCCACCAACGCAGGTTCGATTTGGGCGTTGGCGTGTCGGTCGTCATGTGTGCTCGCGATTGGGAGGGTGTCAGAATCGACGTAAGTCGGAAATAAAGTGGCTCGAAAACCGTTTTTCGGGGTGTTTTTTCGGTTTTTGCAACCCGAAATGCCTCCTCGCGATGGAAAATACTCTGGCGCGTTTTCTCTATCTCGAACCCGAATCGCGGGTTATGTCGACGGCAATCGAATCGGACTCGCCGCAACTACCGACCGTTTCGCGACCGAATGCGACACAAAATCGACCGACCACGACATAAAATCGACCGAGCACGACATTCTCACGACACTTCGAGACACTTTCACGACACTTCGCGACACCTCGCAAATTCCGACTTACGTCAGATCGTGTTTCGCTTTTTGACTGCGGGCATTCGTGTGGGTGTGCCGTTAAACGATCACCCCTTCTCGGATCGCTGGATGGCGGCGTTGACGATCGCTTCGATCAATTCGGCGTGGGTGCGGCCCATCAGGCCCGCCATGATGACGAGGTCGCTCGATTCGGGGTTGAGGCCCGGTAGCGGGTTGATTTCGAGGAAGTACGGCACGCCGTCGCGGATGCGGAAATCGAGGCGGGCCACGTCGCGGCAACCGAGCAGGTGGAACACGGTCAGTGC
>JAYSKW010000250.1:0-2745 GCA_043726085.1 Limnoglobus sp. | reverse complement strand
TACGTTTTGTCGCATGGCCAGTATGGAAATAATCAGTTCGACCGCGCCACCTGCTGCAATCAGATGCCCGAGCATGCTCTTGCTGCTCGAAACGGGGGTGGTGTAAGCCAGTTCGCCGAGCGCCCCTTTTACGGCCGCCGTCTCGGCTTCGTCGTTCGCCGATGTGCTGGTGCCGTGCGCATTGATGTAACCGATGTCTGCCGGTTTTAACCCCGCGTCGATCAAAGCGTTCCGCATCGACATCACCGCGCCGCGGCCTTTCGGGTGCGGATCGGTCATGCGATACGCATCGCCGGTGGAGCCGTAGCCCGTGAGTTCGGCGTAAATCGTCGCACCGCGTTTCTTCGCGTGTTCGTACTCTTCGAGGATGACCATACCGGCCCCCTCACCTAATACGAAACCGTCGCGATTTAGGTCGAACGGGCGGCTCGCTTTCTTCGGGTCGGCGTTGCGTTGCGAGAGTGCCGTCAGCCGGTTGAACCCCGTGACGCCGAGCGGGTGGATCATGCTGTGCGCGCCACCGGCAACCATGATGTCCACTTCGCCGTGGCGGATCATCGCGGCGGCTTCGCCGATGGCTTGCGCGCTCGCGGCACACGCCGTCAGGCAGGTCAGGTTCGGCCCGCATAAATCGAACTCGTACGCCACGTGCCCCGCGGTCGTGTTCATCTCGACTTCGAGTTCGTGTTCGCCATCGAATCGGCCAAACGCCGCACTACAGAACTTACCCGTGTCGGCCTTGTAGCCGCCGATTTCGGTGGCATCGGCGACACTGCTAGCGAGGCTGTGGAAGTCTTCGCTACCTTCGCCGGAGCCGAGGTAGACGCCGAGCCGCGTCGGGTCGAGGCCGTTCGCGCCGAGTAGGTTGCCGTCGGCCAGTGCTTGTTGTGCGGCGGCGAGCGCGAAGCGGGCGTTCGACCCGGCTTTCGTGAACCGCTGAGCGTTCGGGATCCAATGGCCGAGGTCGAAGTTCTTCACTTCGGCGGCGAAGGTGGTCGGGAAGGTGCTGGCGTCGAAGTGCGTGATCGGTGCGGTGCCGCTGACGCCTTCGAGGATGTTGGCGAACATCTCCCGGACCGTGTGGCCGATCGGGGTGACGACACCCATTCCCGTAATGACGACGCGCTTCCGCATATCGGTTCTCATGGTGGTATCAACCGTCGTAACGGCGCAGGACGGCCACCGCACACTGGCCCATGTCGGTGTAACTGATCTTCACCGCGTACGGTTTCGTCACGGTTCGCGGCGCGCCGACATGCACGTTCACCGGGCATTCAGGGTCCGGTGTGGTGTAATTGATCGTGCCGGGAAGTTTCCCTTCGTGGAGTGCCATCGCACTCACGATCAGTTCCAAAATGCCAGCGGCGGCACCGGTATTACCCGTTTGCCCCTTCAGTGCATAGACCGGAACGCCGTGGCCGAAGACCTCGTGAATCGCACGCGCCTCGAACGCATCGAGGTACGGCGAACCGCCGGCGTGCGAGTTCACGTGATCGACTTCCGACGGCTGAATGCCCGCTTCGGCGAGCGCGTTGCGGATGATGCGGGCGAGGATCTTGCCCTTCATGCCCTTATCGAACCCAGCGGCAACACCGACGACTTCGGCGTAGATTTTCGCACCGCGATTCCGCGCGAACTCGAGATCTTCGAGGCCGACAGCGGCGGCGGCTTCCCCGAAGGCGATGCCGTCGCGGTGCAAGTCGAACGGGCGAATGGCGGTGGCGGGAGTGTCATTCTTCTTGGTGAACGGGGTGAAGGTGCTGTGCCGTGTGTAACTGACGGGGTTAATTTTCGACTCGGTGCCGCCGACGAGGAAGAAGTCGGCGAGGCCGCGATTCATGATGCGATACGCTTCGGCGAGTGCCAGAATCCCCGATGCGTCGGCTTCGGTGATCGTGTTGTTCGGCCCTTGGGCATCGAAAAAGATCGACGTATGACACGCCGACATGTTCGGCAGATATTTCAGCATCCAGTTCGGCGGGACGCTTTCGATGCCGGCAGTGCCCCACGCTTTGAGGTCGATCATTCCCGGCGTGGCGGCCGCACTGAGTTTCGTGGCACACGCAATGTCGTCGATGTCGGTGGCGACCATCACGCAGCCGAACTCGATGCCGAAGCGGAACGGGTCGATCTGCCCCTTCTGCGGGCCGCCATCGTCCATCGCCAGTTGGGCCGCACAGACGCCGAGGTGGACGGTGCGGGCCATGTTCTTGAGCGATTTCCGGCCATCTTTGTTGATCGCGGGAACGAACGCCTTCGGGTCGTAATCGAGGATTTCGCCACCGATGCGGCACGGCAACGGCGAGACGTCGAGTAGCTGGATGGGCCGAACGCCGCACGTACCCGCCAACGCCGCCGCCCAGAAGGTCGACAGCTTGGAACCGATCGGGGAGAGTACGCCGAGGCCGGTGAGGACGGTTCGGCGCGAATTCGCAGGCATATCGGGTCGCCCAGGGAGCATCATTTCGGCTTGGTTTTCGCCGTTGCGATCAAGTCTTTCAACACGCCGGTAAACACGAAATTATCGTCGCCGAACAACAGCGTCGATCGGCTTTGATCCAGGTGCGCGAAGAAGATTTCGGCTTCGGCAATGAGTTCGTCGCCACAAGTGACGCGCCCACTGACGATGCCGCCTTCGGGCCGCAGGTCGAGCATCTCGACGCGGTACGTGAGCATTTCGCCGGGCATCGCTTCGCGGTGGAACTTGGCCGTCGGCACTTTCGCCAGCACGACCTTCTCGCGGAA
>JAYSKW010000249.1:0-1163 GCA_043726085.1 Limnoglobus sp. | reverse complement strand
TTGTTCGAGATTTAAGTTCACAGGAGTCGACATGCCGGAGAAGTTTGATCTGGTGGTTGTGGGTGCGGGGCCGGGTGGATACGTGGCGGCGATTCGGGCGGCGCAACTCGGCAAGAAGGTGGCCGTCGTCGAGAAGCGCACGAACAAGGCGCTCGGAGGCACCTGCCTGAATGTCGGGTGCATTCCGTCGAAGGCGCTGCTCGATTCGAGCGAACTTTACGATATCACGAAGCACAAACTCGCGCGGCATGGCATCCGCGTCGGTACGATCGCGCTCGACCTGCCCGAGATGATGACCCGTAAAAATGTCGTCGTCAAATCGCTCACCGATGGCATCGCGTTCCTGTTCAAGAAAAACAAGATCTCCGCACACTACGGCACGGGGAAATTGTTAACGGGTAAACAAGTCGAAGTCACCGCGGCCGACGGCACGACGACCGTGCTCGAAGCGGAAAATATCCTGCTCGCTACGGGTAGCGATAGCATCGAACTGCCGTTCCTGAAGTTCGATGGCAAGCACATCGTTGGCTCGACGGAAGCACTGACGTTCGACAAAGTGCCGAAGCATTTGATCGTCGTGGGCGGCGGGTACATCGGCCTCGAACTCGGTTCGGTGTGGAAGCGCCTCGGCTCGAAAGTAACCGTCGTCGAGTTCCTGCCGCGGATTCTGACGATCTGCGATGGTGAAGTCGCGACCGCCGTGCAAAAGATTCTGACGAAGCAGGGGATCGAGTTTCACCTGGAAACCAAGGTCACCGGCGCAACGGTGCAGTACGACAGCGTGACGGTCCATGCGGAGAAGGACGGCAAGCCGGTGAGCTTCGAGGGGGATCGCGTGCTCGTTTCGGTCGGTCGGCGGCCGTTCACGGCGGGGCTGGGTCTGACCGAAGCGGGCGTGACGTTCGATGCGAAATCGGGCAAGATTCCCGTCGACAAACAGTTCCGCACGAACGTCCCCGGCGTCTACGCGATCGGCGATCTCATCGATGGCCCGATGCTCGCGCACAAAGCCAGCGAAGAGGGCGTGGCGTTCGCGGACATGCTTGCGGGGCACAAGCCGCACCTGAACTACGACTGCATTCCGAGTGCGATTTACATCTGGCCCGAAGTGTCGAGCGTCGGCCAAACCGAAGAGCAGATCAAAGCGACGGGCGTGCCGTACA
>JAYSKW010000248.1:0-11452 GCA_043726085.1 Limnoglobus sp. | reverse complement strand
CTGCAATGCATTTGCCCGACGAACTCCTCGAATACGACTACCGTCGGCTGCTGACCCCCGTCGCCGATGCCTGGACGCCGCTTGCCGAACTGCAAGCGAAAAACTTTCTTTCGCAAGAAAAGCTCGACCCGCTGCGCACGAAGCTCAACGCCGTACGCGGTCAAGTCGCCGCCGAACGCGAACTGCAAAACCCACCCGCCAAGTTCCTGCCGCTCCAAGTCGGCTACATCGATTTGCCGCAAAAATTGCTCGAACAGTTCCGCCGCAAAGGCGATGCGAGCGAACTCGGCAAGATCAACCGCATCGCCCAGCGAGTCCGCGAAAACTGCGACCGCTTCACGATCCTCGGCGTCGGCGGCAGTTCGCTCGGTGCCAAAGCGCTCTTTGAAAGCCTTTGCCACACGTACCACAACGAGATGCCCGCAAAGATGCGGATGGGCAAGCCGCGCATTTACTTCGATGGCAACCACACCGATAACGATGCGCTCCAAGATTTCGTCGAACTCCTCGATAATACCTGCGTCGACCCCGAATTTCTCGAAGAGCGTTGGGGCTTCGCCGTAGTTAGCAAGTCCGGCAGCACGCTCGAAACGGCCGCCGCGTATCGCGTGTTTCGCGGCGAGGCGTTGAAGTTCTACGGGCCGAAATCGCAGTATCTGAAGAAGCTGATCGTGCCGATCACCGGCCCGCGCAGCAAGTTGCGCGACCTCTGCAAAGCCGATGGTTTCGAAGACGACGACATTCTGACGATCCCCGACGATGTCGGCGGCCGCTATTCCGTGTTTACCGCCGTCGGCCTGTTGCCCGCCGCCGTCATGGGTTTGGACATACGCGCGCTGCTATTAGGTGCGGCGAGCATGACGAAGCGATTCCTCGAAGAGCCATTCGAGCGAAACCCCGTGTTGCAGTTCGCCGCCGTCAACTCGCTGATGTGCGAAGAAATGGGCAAAACGCAGCGAGTGATGGCGGTATGGTCGAAGAAACTCGAAGCGGTCGGGTACTGGTACGATCAACTCTTGAGCGAATCGCTCGGCAAGTTCGGTCGCGGCCCGACGCCACTGACCGTTGTGAACTCGCGCGATTTGCATAGCCGCGGCCAGCAGCATCAGGACGGCACGCGCGAAAAGATCATCAACAACCTCGTGGTGCGGACGACGAAGCACCAACCGCTGGTAATCGGCATGTCGGATCGCAACGAAGACGATTTGAACAGCCTGAGCCGCAAGTCGTACCCGGACCTCCAGGATGCGGCACTCCGCGGCACGAACGACGCTTACGCCGACGCCGCACGCCCTACCGCGGATGTCGTGCTGCCCGTGTTGAGCGAACACACGATGGGCCAACTCTTGCAGATGCTCATGCTCGCCACCGCCGTCGAAGGTCGGTTGAGCGGCACCAACCCCTACGGCCAACCGGGTGTGGAAGTTTACAAGTCCAACATGATGCGGAACCTAAAGTCGATGCCAAACCTGCCCAAAGGCGAAGTCCGCGACGCCGCTAAAGGCCAGTAAACGCAGCGTTTCCAGGAATTCACCGCGAAGCACCGGCTTCGCGTCGTGGTGCGTGCGGACCGAACAAAACCCACCAAATTCGTTTGACTTGCGCCTGCGACACGATTAGCATCACATTTCGGCATGGTTCAAATCCCGATTGCAGTTTTGCCCAAAAAGAGATCCGAAACTTTGGTTCTGGCGTGATTGGAATCGATCGAAATCGGACGCAAGTCGTTGGTGTGTTAGGTTGATTCCGAAATTCGGGAATGAGTCCACGGATGGGTGGGTGGGTAGAGCGTGGAGACACTCTGCTACCCAAAATCGCCGCGATAGGAACCATGCCCATTTCGGCACCCACGGACGCACTTTCCCTTCCGCAAAATCCATCGCGACTTGTGACGAATATCTGAGAAGTTGGGGATTTGCTTGTCATTCGACACACCAATCGCGAATAATGAGGATGCAGAGCCAGACGCCGCCCGAGTTATCGCACTTTATAAGGGGAAATCATGCGGCCGTTCGTGAAAATCATTGCCGTCGCGTTCGCTTCGGGTGCCTTGTTTTTGGGCCTTGAAGTCCCTCGAGCGACTGCCCAAAACTCGTTCTATCGCCCCGGCCCTCCCGGCTTTCAAACCTACGGTTTCTACAGCCGTTCCTTCGGTTATGTCAGTAGTTCCCCGCTCATCATCAACGGCGCACCGTTCCGCCAGACATATTACCGTAACATTTATGGCTATCAGGCTTTAGCGATCACGCCACCACCACTGTTTAGTGCGTTCGGTCCTGCGATGTACGGTTCATCCGGCGGTTTCGGCGGACCGCTCAACGATCGCACTCAACTCGCGCTGCAACAGGCCCAGCGCGCGAACCGCAACGACCTCCAATTGCAGCAACAGCAGTTCGATGCGTGGGCGAATGAACGCGGCGCGAAAGTCGTGCCGAAAGAACAACTCGACAAGGCATCCGAAACGGTCCGCATCGCGCTCGCAGCCGTGTCTGAAGGCGACATTTTAAGCGGATTGGCACTCAATCAGACGCTCAAAGCGATTCAAGAACTCGAAGCCAAAGGCGTGAAAGCCAACGCGCCATTCTTCCCACCCGAACTGTTGTCGAAGGCGGTTTTCCAAGGCGGAGCCGCTGCCGATGTCCTCAACTTCTTTCGCGACGATTCGCTGACCTTCCCTGTCGGCTTACAAACGACCGAATTTGAGGCACTTCGCAACCTCATCGAACGCGATTTTGAAGCGGTCGTCGGCCAAGTGAAAGCGGGCAAAAAGATCGATCCATTTCTACTCGATCGCTTCAGTGCGAACCTGAAAAAGCTGCACGGGATGCACCCGACCGCCGAGGAAGAGAAGGGTGGTTGCGGCTTCCTCAAATCACTCGAATCGGCGGTGAAGTTGCTCAAAGACCCCACATCGAATGGCTTGCTCGTTGGAAACTGGCACGCCATCGGCGCAGGCGTCGGCGAACTGACGAAGCACATGACCAAGTTCAAACTCACCTTCGGCCCCGCAGCCGCCGGCGACGACGATGCCTACCGCTCGCTCCATCGCGGCTTGGTCGCCTATCTGACCGACTTGGCCCAAGCAAAACGATAACTCATTGGAGTGCCGTTGTGTGCGGAATCACCAACGGGTTCTCCAGGTTAAAAGTCATTATCGGTTAGAGAATTTTGTGCCGCGTGACGCACGCGAAGTACGTTCACCGTTTGGTCGTCGATCGTGAACAAGATGCGGTACATGTGTCTCCCGCGACCGAATAGTCGGCAGCGCACATTTCGGCCCAGTTCGACAGCTTCGTCCGCTTCAGGCCATTGCTCCGTATTGTCTGCTAGTGAAGCAATTCTAGACACTATCGCAGAACTCCAACGATCTGCCGACGAGGTGGAAACATTCTGATGCAACCACTCCGCTTTGGACCGAATATCGGTCTTAGCCTGCGGAAACACGATGATCGAACGTGTCATTTGCCAGCCACCGCTACTTGGGCTAGACCAAACTCTGCCTTGAGTTCAGCGGCAAATTCTTCCAGTGGCATTCCCTGTTCGCCGGCGTCCATCATTGCCAGCGACTTTCGTAGCAACTCGAGATGTTCCGCGTAAGTTTCCGTAGATGGCCCAAAGTCGTCGCCCTCCAGGTCCACGACCACACGCTTTCCCTCGGGAAGTTGCGGGCTGCCGTCGAGTACGATAACGCCGTTGATGACCGTGCCTCCGATTGTCATGCCGTGTGCTCCGTGAGTTAAATTGATTCTATCACGCTTCGTGCGATTCCACACAACCCTGAAGGCGTTGGTGATGCGGGTGCGTTGCCGACTACAGTATTGGATAGACAACCTCACCTTTATTTAGCGAACGTATGGCAATGCACGATCTCGTATTGGCAGTGACAGGGGCAAGCGGGTCGCCGTATGCGGTTCGTTTGCTGGAACAGTTCCTGCGAGCGGGCCGTACGGTTCACCTGACGATCAGCCCGGCGGCGGTGGAAGTGTTCGACCGCGAGATCGGCCGACCGATCCAATTAGATCCCACTGCATTCGATCCGCGTTCGTTCCTCGGCCCCGTTGCGTCGGAACTCGACCTGTCGCGGATTCGCTACCATCATTTCCGAAACTTCCAGGCGGGCATCGCGAGCGGGTCGTTCCTCACGGGCGGGATGGTCGTTTGCCCGTGCAGTATGGGCACGGTGGCCTCGATCGCGCACGGCGTGTCGGAGAATCTCATTCACCGTGCCGCCGACGTGCATTTGAAGGAGCGCCGCAAGCTCGTACTGGTGCCGCGGGAAACGCCACTCGGGCTGATTTCACTCAAAAATCTGGTTGCCGTCGCCGAAGCCGGTGCGGTCGTAATGCCGGCGATGCCCGCTTACTACACACGCCCACAAACGGTGCAAGACATGATCGATTTCGTCGTCGGCCGGGTCTGCGATCAATTCGGCGTCGAACATCGCTTATTCGAGCGTTGGGGATCCGAAAGGTAGACATGTTTGAAAACCAATCCTTTCTCGCGAGAAGTTTATTGTGGTGCGGCAGTTGACCTCCGACTTATTGCTCTCGTCGATCATTTCCTGTCTGCGCCGATCCATTTGCGAACTATGGTTAACAGCGATAACACTCGCAGTTCACGAATGCATTTCGTGCGATTGCGTCCATTCTCCCTCTCATACTTTCCGACATCATGATCGCACCTTCGTCTACTAACGACTTGCTCGAACTCGTCCGCAAGAGCGGCATCGTTCGCGCCGAACTGTTCGACACGCATTTGCGGGAATACCCCGACCTGCCGACCGATGCCGTTCAGTCGGCAGCCACGCTCGTGAAAAGCGGCTTGCTGACTCGATTTCAAGCGAAACTGTTGCTGACCGGTCGCTACCGTGGCTTCAAGCTCGGGCCGTACGTGGTGAAGGAGCAGATCGGCCAGGGTGGCATGGGTGCGGTCTATTTAGCGGAACACGAAACGCTCCGCCGGTTAGTGGCGCTGAAGGTTTTAACGCTCGCGAAGAAAGACGCCAACTCAAAACTAACGATCGAACGATTCCAGCGCGAGGCGCGTGCGGCGGCGGCGCTCGATCACCCGAACATCGTTCGGATGCACGACGTCGGCAAGCACGCGGACATTCACTATCTGGCGATGGAGTACGTCGAGGGGCAAACGCTAGAACAGATCCTGACGAGCGGCGGTCCGATCACGCCATCGCGGGCTGTGGAGTACATCGCGCAGGCGGCAGCAGGGTTACAACATGCCTACGAGAAAGGCTTCATCCACCGCGACATCAAGCCGTCGAACTTGATGCTCGCCAAAGATGGCACGGTCAAAATCCTCGACATGGGCCTCGCTCGCTCGTTTACCGACGCATCCGATAAACTCACGGAAATGCTCGATAATGGTGCCGTCGTCGGTACTGCGGACTTCATCTCGCCGGAACAGGCGATGAACGCGCCGAACATCGACATACGCAGCGATATTTACAACCTCGGAGCCACGCTCTTCACGCTCATCACGGGGAAGTCGCCGTTCAGCGGCAACACGACGCAAAAGCTGCTGCAACACCAACTCAAAGACGCGCCTTCGCTGATGACCATCGACCGCACACTGCCGAACGGGCTGGCGGAAGTCGTCGGCAAGATGCTGCAAAAGAAGCCCGAGCGCCGCTACCAGACGCCTGCGGAAGTGATTTCGGCACTCGCAAACTGGCTGCCGGAAAACGGTGCGGGCCGCGTGATGCTGGGGCTAAGTAACACCGACCTCGGCAGTTCGGGCAAGCTCCAGAACACGTTGAATGAGATCGCCGCCTCGGGAACGCGACGCCAAAGCACGACGCGACTACGGGGCGACAAGAAGAAGCCGTGGGCGTTGTGGGGCGGTGCGGCGGCGCTCGTTCTCGCGGCGGCGGGCATCGTTCTGTACGCCGCGCTCCCTTCGACGCCGAACAATTCCGGCACGTCTATCGCATCGAATAGCACGCCGGTGGTACCGTCGAATTCGACGCCGAAAGCGCCACCGAAGTCCGACCCGATAGTGACAGTTCCCATCGTGTCGGACGCGAAACTACCAGCGAAATCGGAAGCACGCACGTTACTGAAACCCGATTTCTCGAAATACTCGCTGTACCGCGAACGCGGTAGGCTCGTAAGTGACGCAAAAAACCCGACGAATCGCAATTGGAAATCGACGATCAAGACCGGCGTGCAACCGTCGGAGTGGACTGGCCGTACCTATCGGCAACAATCTGAGGGTGAATGGTCCGTCGAGAAGATCGACGATCAGCCGGCGATTGGCTTCCGGACGGCAAGCGGCGAAGGTTCGATGATGCTCTTCGCGCCGCAATTCGATACGACATCGGGAAAATGTCTTCTCGCGATTACCTACCGTACCGAGACCGGAAACGCGAGTGTTTTGCTACGATTTAAGCCGCAACGTCCGCAAAATATCGATGCTTGGGATGTCGCCAAACTGCCTGCAACCGACGGTCAATGGGCGACGAAAACGTTCGACGTCGACCTGAAAGGGACTAAAGGCGGCTACTTTGAATTCCACAACAGCGATACGAAATTCCTCTGGGCGTGGGTCAAGAATCTGACGGTTACCGAAGCAGTCGAAGAAGCGACAACGTCGAGTTTCGATGGTTCCGTCGTATTCTCCGTCGACTTCAGCGCAATGAAACTGGGCAAGTTCCCGTTTGCGGATTCAAAATTCAAGGACGACAACCGCCCAGTATTCCCCAAAGATATCGTCCTAGATTGTTGGAAAGCGACTTCCGTCGCGGAGTTCCGCGTCGAAGAAATCGATGGAAAAGTCGGGCTAGGAGTCACGAACTTGAACGACGATATCAGTTCGCAAATTCACGTCCGCGAACTCGGCGATTTGGTAGCGAAGAATACGTATCGCGTTCGGGTGGAATATCTCACCGTCAACGATGCTGTAGGGAAAATCGGCGTTCGTATCCCCGGTGGTGTTTACGCTACCGTCAAAGGGATCGATTTAACGAGCACGGGCGGGAAATGGAAAACCGCAACCTTCGATTTCGTTCAGCCCATGGGGATTTCATACGACATGCAAATCGCGAACACGACCGTCGGGGAAGGGAATCGGCTGACCGTTCGGAAAGTGGAGATCCTCGAAACGAAGGCGAATATCGCTGCCGACGCCGGGAAAACGGTTTACTCAGCAGACTTCGGCTCGATGACGTCGGGCAAATTTCCGTTCGCCGACTCCAAGTACAAAGACGATAATTCCCCGCTGCTTCCGACCGGCATTCATGCTTCGTGCTGGAAACCCGAGTCGGTGGCGGAATTCAGCGTCGATGAAATCGACGGCAAAATCGGCTTCGGCGTGGCGAACTTAAACGACGCTACCAGCGCGGACATCACGGCCAACAATTTGGGCGAATTGACACCGGACAAAATCTACCGCGTACGAGTCGAGTATCTCACGCAGAACGACGCCTTCGGTAAGATCGCCATCCGCAAACCACAAGAAAATTACCTGGAATTCGGCGGGGGCGACTTCACGAGCACCGGTGGCAAATGGAAAACGATCGCGTTCGATTTCACCGCCCCTGCGGCAGGAACGCGACTCGATTTGCGATCGTACAATAGCAGCATCGGCGAAGGGAACCGGTTGATGATTCGGAAAATCGAACTGATCGAAACGAAGTAACGCTCAACCCGACACCACCGGCAACGCGATGCGACGATCGCTTGCTATTGGTGTATCTCGGCGTTCCGAGGCGTTCAAGAAGTGATGGAGCGGCGCGTACTGCCAACCCGTTTCATATTCGTCGGCGAGCGCTTTTAACGAACGAATCGCGTCTTCGGTGATGTCGAACTGGCGAGGTTCGTAAGCGGTATCGCAGAAGTAAATTCGGCAACCGAGCGGGCGTTCGACCCGTGCCGTGCAGATGTTGTTCACCTGAAACGGGCAGAATTCGCCACTCACTGGCTTCGCGTATGTCGGGGCCGTTTCGAGCAGAATCTCGGCTTCAAACTGGCTGATAAACAGCGTGTGGTCGTATTCGTGAAAGCGACAACAGCGACCCGACGAATCGCAACGCGGCCCTGCCTCCGCCACGGCGGTATCGACCCGCCGATACACTTCCTCCACACGGCTACGCAGTTCGGGCGACATCATGATTACATCTTAATGACCTTCATGCGATTCACGATCTCTTCCACGGTAATCAGTTCGCCCTGACCGGAACCGGGGCAGATGCCTTCGGTCTGTTCCCACTTGTCGGGGTTCTTCAAATTGCTTTCCCAGAAGGGCCACGTGCGACATTGTCGCGGGCGAACGGAGTAAACGGTACAGCCTTTGCCTGCCTCGAAGAAAACGCAATCGCCGTTCGCTTTCTCCTTCAGCGTGACCTTGTTGTTCGCTTTCTTCGTGTAAAGAGGAACGAACTCGCGTTCGGGTTCCTTGCGGAACTTGGCGAGTGCGCGAATTTCCTCTTCGTTTACCCAAACGTAACCTGGCTCACCCGTGCAACAGTGCCCGCACTGCGTACAGGTGAACTGCAAGCCATCTGCGTACCACAGCTCGTTGGCCTTCTCGCTCGACATCGCTCGCACTCCGGACTATCGCAGCGGGCAACTACCCGTAGCACATATGGTAGACCGTCGAGCCGATGCTGTCGATGATTTGCTGGGCGAACGGAGTCGCAACGATTACTGAGGGGGCTTGCCGCGAGCGGCGACGGTGGGGAACTCGGTCTTCGCGAGGTGGTCGGCGAGGATCGCGTTTGGGTCGGTGAGCGCGGTCTTTAACTGCGGCAGTAGCGGGCCAGGGTTCGGGTTCGTTCGCAGTGCTTGCACGTAGTCGAGCAGGATCGTTTTTGCGGCGGGGTTCCCGCGCAACATGAGGTGGACCCAGGCCCATGCTTCGCGATACTCGGGCTTTTCCATCTGGCGCACTTGGCCGAGCTTTTCGAGCCTTGCCAAATCGGGCTGAAACGGCCCGCGACGCAATGTGTCGAGGTGCGTCGGGTTCACGCCATCTTGGTTCGGCGGCAACTCGAAGAACCCCGCCAAACCTTCGTCCAGCCACAGGGGCACGCCCTTCAGCACGCCGTGCAGTGTGGCGTGCGTCAGTTCGTGGCGCAGGTCGACGCGAAGGTGGTCGCCCATGTAGGTGTAAACGAGCAAATCGTCGCCGCCAGAGCCACGTGGCTCGGAGATAAAGTACGCCCGACGGCTCGGCAATCGCGGGTAACGCCCGGACATGTACGCTTCGTATTTCTCTTGCGAATTGAACAAAAAGACCTGTACCAGCGATTCGCCCGCAGGCAGGTGCAGTTCGGCTTGAATGCGGTCGGGGAGTTCGGCAATCTCGCGGAAGAGCGTGTCGTTCGCATCGAGTGGCGTATCGGAGTACATGACGTACTGCGAGACGCGAAGCCAGTGTTTCGCGGGCCGTTTGACTTGCTGCGGTGCAGGATTGGCGGCCACGGCGGGGTCGGGGTTCGGGACGACGGCTCCACCGCGGATCGACTCGCAGCCAGCCGCGGCAAAGCCGAGCCAACCGGTGGCGGCAACGATCGCCGCCAGTTTCGGTCGCCGTGTGTGTGCGGGCGTCATGCCGGCCGTCTCCTGGTGTCCGAAACTCATCGCCATCGGTCGAAGCCGACACTCAAAACATCGGTTCCTGCGCCTCGGCAACTTCAGCCGGATATCCGGAATCCATCAGTTGTGCGAACGCGACTCACGACAGCGGCCTACCGCTCTTCGCGTTCTTCTCACGCTTCGCACTCGTCGCGATTTCGATCGCTCGCCAAACCGCTTTCCACTCCGCTCTCCCGTAGAGCGCCCAACCTTGGTACGCACGCAGAACCCGCAAACGATCCGTCCGCGTGACGAGCGGATTGCCGATGAAACTGGCATTCAGTCGTGCCAAATCGCGTACTCGCACACGCTGTGGCACTTTGCGACCCGGCACCACGCCGACGAGGTCGATCAACACCGGCACCGCGTTCAGTGGCCGCGAACGGGCGTTTTGCAGCAAGACGTTCGGGGCTTTCAGATCGCGATGCGATACCTGGCGATCGTGCAACGTTCGCACCAACCGCCCGAGTGCGAATGCCCAGGCCGACTTAATCGGAAACTGCAACCGCGTTTCAAAATTCGGTAGGCTGGCAACGGCTTCGACGAGGTCGAGCGCATCGGGCACTTTCTCGAACAGCAAGTAACCTTCCGCAGGGCCGCCGAATCGTTTGCGTTCGATGACGCAGAGCGGGCGAGCCGTCGGCAGCCAGCGTTCGAGCAAGTTTTGACCGTACAACCACGAACGCATCGCCGGGGAGGCACGCAGCCGGTTCTTGAGCAACGCGAGTGCGGATTTCACGCGGAATCGCTTATAGATCCAAATTCGCGGGCCGTCTTTCGTGACAACGGTCCATTCGATCACGGTCGAACTGCGTGAGTCTTTGCACACAACGACATTCGCTTCGCGGAAGGGATAATCGGGGTCGGCGAGCAATCGTTCAAACAATGCTGGTTCCAGATCGCGGACCACATGACCCGCCGTTCGGTGCCCTTTTTGGCGTTTGAACAGGCGATTCGTGCGGCAGTAGCGTGTGAACCGCCCGTTCCAAAATCGCTGATTCGAAACTGACGTGCGGCGTTCGACTTCGACCGCAAGAACACGCGGAATCGCCACACCTGCAGTGGCCGTGTCGCGGTACGCTTGCCAGAACCGCAAGCGGTCGGCCCGCGTCGCACGGAGTTGGAACCAACGGCCAAACAGTACGAGGTTATCGATCCGTTCGCGAACGGTCAGCGGCGCACCGAAGCGGACCGCGTGGACATCGAGCATGGTGAACAGCGGCACGCCGCCAGCGATTTCGACGAGCAGATTCCCGGGGTGTGGGTCGGGGTGCGCGACGCCCGCATCGTGCATGTTCGCGAGCAGTTTGCCGAGTTCGACCGCGATGCGTTGCCGTAACGCCGACCGCAACGGCGTTGTTTCCAGGAAGCGATCGAGCGGGTGACCGGCGTCGATACTGCGGGAAATCAGGATGCTTTCGCCGGGAAGCCGCGAATGGCGACTACCCCACGCGAGCGGTTCGGCGGCAGGCAACCCGAGTTCGCGGAGTGCCAGCGCGTTCTCGAATTCGAGCCGCGCCTTGGCTGGGCGAAGGATTTCCCGTGCCCAGGCCCGTGGGGTATTGATGCGGCTCTGTTTGATGACGACCGCACCGGCGGGCAGAACCACGCGGCAAATCGTCCGTTGCGTGCCGCTTTTCACCGAATGCGTTTTGCTACTGGCGAGCCACTTCTCGATGGCGAGTCCATCGCGGCCGAAACAGGTGATGCCAGCGGGGAGGATATGCCAAACGTACGCGCCGATGCGCTCGATGTGCGGCGTATGCGCGTTGATCGCAAACTGACTGCTCAAACCGATTTTTCGCGATACGTGACTCAGCATCGAACGGTTCCTCAGCCAGTTCGCCGCCCGGCGACCGGGT
>JAYSKW010000247.1:0-1001 GCA_043726085.1 Limnoglobus sp. | reverse complement strand
GGGAGTGAAACATCAGTTTGAGGCGTGAGCGGTATATTTCGTCGTCGTCGTGAAACGCAAACAGATAGTCCGGCCATCCAACGCGCGACAGGATTTTGTGAGAGCCCGATTGCCGTTTCACGGTCCATCCGATCCGCTTTAGAGCGGCCAGCACTCGCCGGGCTTTCGAGGCAGGCCACGCACTCATGTCGATCCTGCGAACACGTCGTCGAGCATCGGCACTGGCTCGCCGTGGTCGATGCGATCGGCAATCAACCGAAGGGCGAGGGAACGGTCTTTCGTTTCCGCTTCCTCCTTCGTTTGGCCATACGCCAAAACGCCGGGCAATTCGACCACCTCGGCGATCCAGCGGCCGTCGTCTTCTTGTTCCAGTTCGATTCGAATCATCGCCGACCTCTCAATGATTGAACGCAAACGCCTTCGAGTTCAACAGCGCCCACAGCAAGTCGCGATACACTTCGCTCCGCGGGTCGCCTTCGGCGAGCAACTTTTTCACCGCAGCCCGTTCGTCGTCGGTCGGCAGCCGCGATAGCGTGCTCAAAAACAGGGCTTCGGTCAGCTTGTCGTCGTTCTTTTCTTCCGCCAGTAACTTCGTCAAGGTCGCTTGTCCGCCGGTGAGCTTCTCGGCGGTGCGGTCGCCGTTTTGCAGGTGCAAGAGTTGCGGCATCGTCACGTCGCCCGTGCGTTCGCAGGCACACGCCGTGACGCGGTCCGAGCGGCCAAACAATCGCAGGAAGTACGAGTTCACGCCGGGGTCGGGCACCTGGATGGCCCGCACCCCGTCGGGGTAGCCGTCGAACTTTTCGGGGATGCCCGTCGCTTGCGAAATGGCATCGAGCAGCACTTCCGCGGGCAGACGGCGGGCGTAATAGTGCGAGTAAAACTTCGCATCGGTCGCGTTGTTCGGGGTCGTGCTCGACGTCAGTTGATAGGTCCGCGAGTTCAAAATGACTCGCATCAAATGCTTCCAATCGAACTTGTGGCCGACGAACTCTTTGACG
>JAYSKW010000246.1:0-2170 GCA_043726085.1 Limnoglobus sp. | reverse complement strand
CACGACCCGAAGGCCGCCGTGCGGGCCCAACGCACGCTGCACCTGGAAAAGGGCAAACTCGTCGACGATGTGATGAACGTGCCACAACCGATGCGGATTTAACTGAAAGCGAAGGAACGACTATGTACGAACAAATGGCGACATCGGGTGCACCACTGAGCCTCGACTCCGCGATGCCGTTGCTATCGCTATACTCGTTTTTTCTGATGGCCTTTCTGATCGGCGGCATATGTGCAGTCGGCGTTGCGACACTCCCGTTGTTCTTCGCGATCATCTACGCGATCAGCCTGGTCTTGAAGGCGCTTTCTAACGGCGGCAGTTTGTTCTTCAAAATTGCCTTGCTGATGTTTCGCGGCTTGCTGCGTAGCCCATTACGAACGTCGCTGTCGTACCTCGCGCTGTTCGTGCTGACGGCGGTGCTGGCGTGTATTTACACGGTCATCAATTTCATTGGCATCGTAACGACCGAAAAAGATTCAAACTTCAAGGTGATCGTGACGGAGAAATACACGATCCCGAGCCAGATGCCACCCGCGTACGAACAGCGCGTGATCGACTTGCTCGCGCAACTGCCGAAGGAACTGCAACCGGTCAACGGTGCCGACGATGTCATCGCGTGGTCGTTCGTGGGGGGCACGACCGACCCGACGAATCCGCGACCCGAAAATGCAATCTTCATGTTCTGCGTCGATCCGCTGAAAATCACGACGATGATGGACACTCTTGAAAAAAAGGATTTAACCGACAGCGAATACGCGGAGATGCAACGGCTGACGGCACTGATGAAGGAAGATTACAAGCGGATTATCGTCAGCAAGGCGCGGTTGGACAAAATGAATCTGAAGGTCGGCCAAAAGATCAAGATCACGAGCTTGTTCTACAAGGACATCGTGTTCGACTTCGAGATTATCGGCGAACTCCCCGATGCCAAGTACGAAGGTGTCGGCTTCTGTTCGCGCGAATACCTCGACCGGATGCTGTCGTCGTTCAGCAAGTCGCACAACAACGAACAGCACCCACTCGCGGATAAGTGCGTGAACCTGATCTGGGTGCGCGTCCCCAAGAAAGAAAGCTACGAACGCCTTGCGGCAATGGTCAACGACCCGAAGTATTTCTCCGGGCCAGCGGCAAAAATGGAGACGGCATCGGCAGGGATCGGCTCGTTCCTCGATGCGTACAAAGACATTTTCTTCGGCATGAAGTTCATCCTCTGCCCAGCGATGGTCGGCATCATGTCGCTGGTGATCGCGAACGCGATCAGCATCAGCGTCCGCGAACGCCGCGGCGAGATGGCGGTGCTGAAAGTACTCGGGTTCCGCCCTGTTCACATTATGGGGCTGATCCTTTCCGAAGCGATCCTGATCGGCTTCTTCGCGGGGTTCATGAGTACGTTCCTGTGCTGGGCAGGCCTTGGGAACGTGAAGATCCAAATCGCGTTCCTCGGGGCGTTTTTCGTCCCGACGATCGTGATGCTCTACGGCACAATACTCGGCATGGCCGTCGCGTTCGTCGGCAGTATCGGACCGGCGTTGTCGGCGAGAAAGATCAAAGTGTCCGACGTGTTCGCGAAAGTCGCTTAATGGCTGACTTTTTCCAGGTCGGGGTTCTGCTCTTCGGTCCTGAAGGGATCGCTCACGTAGCCCATGGTGATACCATGGGAGTGGCATCACCCATGGTCGTTGTGACTTGTCGCATCGCGTCTCGAAGACTCGCCACGACTCATTTTTGAGGGTGGTCGTCCCCGTCCCATGGTTCCACCATGAGCTGTCAGAGCGACCCCTTCAGGGTCGGGGTTCTGTTTTTCGGTCGTGGAGAGATCACTCACGTGGCCATGGAAATCGCTTAAATCCCGGGAGTCGCGAGTGCAAACGCTCAAGCGTTGGTTTTGGAGCTTCCTTTCGATGATCAGCACGATCCTCGTGCTCGGTCTGTCGCTGTTGCCGCTGTCGGCGCTATTGGTGGCACTGCCGCTAATTTCACCGAATGAAGCCGTCCTGCGCGATACGCTTCCTGCGGCGAAGTCGTGGCAACGCGGACTCATGCGACGCCTGTTCGGCGTGATTGCGGGATTCATCGTCCTCGTTGCACTCCTTGCGTTTTCCGTTGCCGTCGTCTCGTGGTTGCCACTGCCGCCGACGGGGCAACTCGGGCCACTCGCCAAGAAAGCCCT
>JAYSKW010000245.1:0-3774 GCA_043726085.1 Limnoglobus sp. | reverse complement strand
CGTGCTGGTACCCATTTATTATAAAACCGAACGCGACCGCAATTATCGCAACATCCGCGTCGTCGACGATGGCGTGCTGTATCGTAGCGGGCAGATGACACCCGACGGTTTCCAGCGTACCGTTCGCGAGTTCGGCATTCGCACGGTGATCAGCCTGCGCGATTCCAAAGACGATGGCAAAGTCTCGGCGGATCAGGCCGAAGTCGAGTATTGTCGCGAACGAGGCATCACGCATTTCCGCTTCGCCCAAGCCCGCTGGCAACTCCCCGATGGCTCGCATCCCGTGGCGGCGAACATGACCGAATTCCTACGCATTCTCAGCGACCCGGAGATGAAGAAGCCGGTGCTGGTACATTGCTTCGCGGGGATCCATCGCACGGGTGGTTACGTCGCGGTGTACCGCATGGAATACGGCGGCTGGAGCGCCGCCGAAGCGATCGAGGAAATGCGCAGCATGGGCACGCCACGAACAACCTTCGAGGACGACGTGATGACGTACTTGACAACGTACGAACCTCGAAAGCGCGGAACGCCTACAACGGGAAACAAACCGGCGAACCGGTAAGTTGTGGCATTTTTTGACGTTCAAAATCGACGTAAGTCAGAATTGCGGAGGCTCTAAAACCGGTTTTTCGGGTGTTTTCCCGGTTTTGGCGGCCCCAAATGTCGCTTTTTTGATCGAAATCCACTGATTCGCTTTCCGTATCGCTAACGCGTATCGTTGGTTATGTCAAATTCACTTTATTCGGGAATCGGCGCAAGTAGCGACATTTTCACGACACTTGGAGACACTTCCACGACACTTGGAGACACTTCCACGACACTTGGAGACAATCTCACGACACTTTGAGACACTTTTGGGCAGGTTGAAAAAGTCGACTTACGTCAAATCGTCGTGAATTTTTTGACTTTGCGGATTCGTGGGGGTAATGCCAAATCGGGAACAGAATGAAGCGGATACTGCGTGCCGAGCAAGTCCCCGAGAGTAGCCGGATATTCTTGCTAACATGCGGGTTTATCCTGCTCGGATTGCGGTATACTGGGATTGAGATTCAAAACGCATACACGAGGGTACGAGGCATGAAAGAGTCATCGACGTATCAGGCGATCCTTGAAGAAGGTCGCGAAGAAGGCGAGATCAAAGGCGAGATCAAAGGCGAACTGAATGCTCGTCAAAGTACGTTACTCGACATACTCCGCGAACGGTTTGGCGAAGTTCCAGGCGAAGTCGAATTGCGGATACGGGCCGTGACCGAGGTGGCGCGGTTGCAGCACGCGATCCTGCGCGCGATTCGGATTTCCACGATCGACGACCTCGAACTGTAATGGAATTTGCACCCGAATCGGGCCCGGTTTGCGTCGCGCGATCAATCGGCTTCTCCAGTTGCCGGCTACAGGTGGTAACAAACCGGCGAACCGGTAAGATGCACCACACACCGCAATTGCCAGCGGTGGCGGTCGAATGCGAGGGTGGCGGAATTGGCAGACGCACAAGACTTAGGATCTTGCGGGCGCAAGCCCGTGGGGGTTCAACTCCCCCCCTTCGCACTGTTGGTTTCACCCTATTTTCTAAGCATTTCTAGATTACCTGAGAGCGTTGCCACTCTCAGGTAAGTACGCATGGCCCGATGGCCGGACCTCACTCGTCGTCGAGCACTCGGACCGTGGTGACTGACTTTGCCAGCTTGTGGTCGGCGAACGACCAGACTACTTTTTTGTCCTTCGTGACCTCGAACGCATGAACTCCCTTGCCTTCTTGGCCGCGGAGGAAGTTGCCCACCACGTAATTGCCGTTCTTGAGCACCTGAAGGCTCGACACCCAGGTCAAGTTCAGTTCGGGCGCGTCCTTTGTCCCAAACTCCCAGACCACTTCGCCCTTCGGCGTCACCTCGATCAGCCGCTTCTGAGTCGCGCAGGCGATGAGGGTGTTATTGTTCTTCAAACGCACTGCTTCGCCGACGTTCTCGACCTTCGTGTACTCCCACACCAACTTGCCGTCGGGATCGACTTCCCGGACCGCTCCCTCCCCTTCGTGCGCGGCCAGGATATTCCCGTTCGCCAGCTTGTGGACGTTCCGTACCTGGAGGTGGTAGCCCTTCTCGCTCGTCGTCAGCGGGGTCGTCCGTACGATCTTTCCATCCTTATCGACCTCGACGGCCCGGCACGGCCCCTGTTCCGCGACCAACGTGTTCCCGTTCGGCAGGCGTTCGCACCCCAACACTTGCGGGCACTTGCTCTCGAAATTCCAGATCTCCTTCTCCTTGCGGTCGATCTCACGCACGCCCGTCGGCTTGCCACCGTATCCGTAGAGCACGCGGCCCTCGGGAAGCACTTGGAAGAGGACCGCAATGCTCGGGAACTTGTGTTCCCAAACCACCTTGCCGTCGGCGTCCAGTTCGACGAGGCGGTTCGGCCCCGCACCGTATTCGGCAAACAGGATGCGGTGCGTGACGGGTTCGGCCTTCGCCGCGCCGGCGATTCCGAGTAGGGCGCACACCGTCGATAGCCAGATCGTCGTATGCATGGGTTCGGTCCTTGGAGAGACGGGACTTAGAGAAAGTTCCAAAAGGTTTAGGGAAGCGGCTTCTCGAACCGGAACTTCCGCTTGTGGGCGTGCCGAATTGGATCTCGGTCTGGAGATTCGCAGCGACGGTGCGCCACTCATCGGGCATGGGAACCTTGGTAACCGGCACTGCCTTCGATGAGCGCCGAAATGGTAGCCGAGTCTCTCATATGGTTTTGTCCGCTTTGCTAACGCATGATAAAGAATAGACACGTCGTTCCGTCTGTTTAACCACCGTCAACGACTGAGGGTCGTGGTGAGTCTGCGAAACACGACGTTTCGTGCGGCAAGAATGCACGAATTGTGCATATTGCGTCGCGTCTCGAAGACTCGCCACGACTGGTTTTTAAGGTATTTGCCCCCGCGCAGGCTAAAGACCTGCGGCTACCAGAGAATGAAGAACGAAGGACACTCCTGCTACCCAAAAACACGGTTTTTTGAACCATTCCAGTCTCAGATCGTCCAGCCTTTGCGGTAGTCCTTCGACAGATACTGTGCGGCGGATTTGACGTTGGTGACGCGGGCGGTGGCGGCGTCCCATGCGATTTCCGCTTCGCACCGGTAGGCGACGTTGCCGAGCAGCACGGCTTCGGTGAGGCCGCCGGAGTAATCGAAATTACACGTCGTGGTGCCGCCGTTCTTGATCGCGTCGATCCATTCCTTGTGGTGACCGACCGATGCTGCGATCGACTTGGCGGGTACCACGAACGACTTCGCGAACTCGTCGGGCAACAGCGTGTACTTGCCGTAATCGGCGATTAACTTGCCCTTTTCGCCGACGAACATGACGGCGGAACCGTAGCCTTTGTAGGTTTCCTTGCCATCGAGCGATGGCCCGCTGACGCCGTGATACCACGTTAATTTCACGTCGGGCCGCGCGTGCATTCCGGAAATCGCGGGGAACTGATAATCGACCTGCATGACATCGGGCGTCGTGTTATCGCCTACGTATTCGCGGCGGCCCGTGGCTTTCACGGTCGTCGGCGCGGTGAGGTCCAAGGCCCAGAACGGCAAATCCATGTAATGGCAGCCGAGGTCCGCCAGCGTACCGCCGCCGAACTCCCACCACCAGCGCCAGTGGAAGTGCGGCCACTGGAACGCCCATCCGGATTTGGCGACGTTCGCTTCGAAGAACTCGACCGGCGTCGGCCCAAGCCACAGATCGACATCGAACTTCGCCGATGGCGTTTTGCCCGCACGAGTTCCGCCGA
>JAYSKW010000244.1:0-6183 GCA_043726085.1 Limnoglobus sp. | reverse complement strand
TCGGTCGAATACCCCGGCTTTCTCGTTCTCGATGCCTTTCAACAGTTCGGCCAGCATGATTGCTGCTGCGTCTCGGTTCGAACTAAGCCGAACCCGCTTGCGCGTTCCATCGGCAAATCGAACGTCCGCCACCCATTTGGCAGCGGGCTTCAGATATTGCGTACCGTCTTCAGAAAGCGGGTAGACGGCGGTTTCCCCCCGATCTTTCACCCGAAGATGCGGCTTGTTCTTTCGGTGGATAATCTCAGGATTCGGCGGCAACGGATACGGACGGGTCGGTTTGAATAGGGTTGTCACAACAAAACCTTTCTGCGAAATGCCATAAGGCAGGTGAAGTATACCCGACGGCACGCGGCACGTCAGGTGCGTTTGAGAACGAACGGGGTTAATCGGGTAGCATTTGTGATTTCCAGTCCATCGACCCGAACGAGGGTTGCGAACTTCGCACGGTTGCGGCACGGGCGGAAACATCCCCCGGATGCCCCGTATCCCCCGTTTGGGGCTTCGTTTCGATTGCTGCATGGGGGGAAACATCCCCCGGATGCCCCGTATCCCCCGTTTGGGGCTTTGCCTTCGAGTCGATTCGTCGAACGAGCCAACGATTCGAGCCGTTCTTTTCACCCGCGACAATGAGCATCATTCCAGCGAAGTTGGTGCCTTTGTAACTTCGCAGTTTGCGTCCCAGGTCGTTGCTATTGAAGCGGTCGCAGAGTTCTTCCACGGCGGAACGCATTTCGGCCATCCACCCCGGCGGCGAATCCGGCAGGACTTTCAGTTTGCCAATGATGTTGGCGGCGGTCAGGCCCCGACCGGAAGCATCGAGTTGCAACATACCGCGAAGAATCGTTTCCATCGCAGCTGCGGCGCGGTCGGAATTGGATTGCAGCGCTAACCGGGTTTCACCCGGATCGGCGAGTCCCGCGAAAACGACGACCTCGCGAACCATTGACCAGCCTTCGTACGAACCCCAGGCGGGCAGGTTATGCGATGGCTTTCCAGCCGCGAACCACGCTCGCAAGAGTGTCAGCGCCGCAGAAAGAAACGGCCCGCGCTGACTGAGAACGTGCTCTCTCAGGTTCGGATACTTGAAACCCGATTTCGTTTCGGGTTTCTCCTCTTCGCTTTCCAGGCGAATGTGGCAGACGCGCCTTGATGTACGTTGTGAACATTAGTACATCAAGCCGAGTAGCGAAGAATTGCCGAGAAAAGGGAAGGTGAGGTGGTGAAATCGTACGCGAACGGATCGTCCGAAACGGCGAACATTACCGTTCAACGGGGATCGGTGTCAAAGTCGGTTGCTCAAACAGCTAAACCCCGTTCAGCCAGAGAACCCGAGTTTTTCGACCTCCGGATCGAGTTGGAATCGGGGCCAGAGTCGTTTCACGATCGACGCCAAGAAACAGGCTCAACCGATGCCGCGACCGTTCAAAAAATCCGGTCGCTGCGACATTGAGGAAGTGAAAGTCATCGTCGCAGCGTGAACGCACCCTCAATGACGGAAAATTATCTCGCATCAACGGTGATTTTGCCGGAAACGATCTCGAAGAACTGCCGGACGAGTTCGGGGTCTAACCCGCCTTGCGCCGAATCTTTCTTCATGACTTCCCAGCACTGATCGTGAGGCATTGCCGAACGATACGGCCGGTCGCTCGACAACGCGTCGTAGACGTCGGCCACGGATAGTATGCGTACGAGGTGCGGTATCGCAGGGCCCACTAAACCGTCTGGGTAACCGGTGCCGTTGATTCGTTCGTGATGCGAGCGGATGAGGGGTAAGATGTCGCGGGCCGAGCGAAGGGGTTCGACGATTCGTGCGCCATCGGCCGGATGCCGTTTGATGATGTCGAATTCCTCGGGAGTCAGCCACCCCGGCTTATCGAGAATCGCGTCGGGCGTGCGGATTTTCCCGATGTCGTGGAGTGCCGCACCGCGCCGCAAGATGTCAATGTCGGCTTCGCCAACTCCGATCTGTTTCGCCAGTGTGATGGCGTACTGCGTCACGCGATCCGAATGGCCGTGGGTGAACGCCGATTTGGCCTCGATGACACGGGCCAGTGTGAATACGACCGACTCGGCGGAGTCGAGGCCATCGACGAGTTCCTTTTGCCGCAAGAGCGAACGACAACGAGCCGCGACTTCTAGCGTCTGAAACGGCTTGGTCAGAAACTCGTCGGCCCCCAGTTCCCACGCCCGCAAACGAGCGTTTGCCGCGCCGGTACCGGTCAAAATGAGAATTGGCAACAGTCGCGTCTCCGGCGCGCGTTTGAGACGACGACAAACTTCAAAACCGCCGACTTGCGGCATATCGACATCGAGGATAATCAGGTCGGGGCGTCGCGCGGCCACATGCTCCATCGCCTGTTGACCATCGGCCGCCACTACGATCTGATGGCCTTCGGTTTCCAGAACGATCCGCAACAATTTGGTGATCGCAGGTTCATCATCCACCACGAGGATCGTTCGACGACCCGTTTCATGTGAGGACATGCGTTGGCTCCAGTATGGCCGGAAAAATACGCGCGTTGAAGTATATTAGCAACCGAAATAAATTGACAAGAGGCAAGCGGTGCCGAATGCGAGATTCTGGCAAATTGAGTAGCGGTTTCACCCTGGATCACCCCGACGTGCATCTCGATGTTCTTATTCCGGCGGGTCGTCGGGGGCGATAACGGCATCGAGCACTTCGCGCACCTTGAATGCGAGCGTAACGGGGGAGAATGGTTTTTGAAGGAAGTTGACTCCCTCGCTGAGGACGCCGTGCCGGATGACGGCGTCGTCCGTGTAGCCCGACACGAACAGTACTCGCATCATAGGGTCACTCATGGTCATCTGCTCGGCAACGGCGCGACCGCCTGCGCCAGGCATTACGACATCGGTAATCAATAGGTGGATTGGTCCATCGTGCCGTCTGGCCAACCGTACGGCTTCGTCCCCGTTGGCGGCCACCAAGACTGTGTAACCACACCCCTCGAGAACATGCCGCGTGAGCGCTCGCACCCCATCTTCGTCTTCGACTAATAGGATCGTTTCCGTGCCCCTCGGGGGCAGTTGGAATCCGGAGAGAAACTTCGATCCCCCGCTGACTTTCTCGACACGGGGCAAATAAATCTGGAACGTCGTTCCGGCCCCGACTCGGCTATCGATCGCAATGTGGCCACCGCTTTGTTTGACGATGCCATATACGGTGGCCAAGCCAAGTCCGGTACCCTTTCCATGCCCCTTCGTCGTAAAGAACGGTTCAAAAACCTTTGCCTTCACCTCCGGTGGCATTCCGCTTCCCGTGTCGGTTACGCTGAGGAGAGCGTGCGGGCCGATTTGCGAGTCCGTGTGATTCCGAACATATTCCTCATCAATTTCGACGTTCCGTGTCTCGATTATCAATCGGCCACCGAGTGGCATCGCATCGCGGGCATTGACGGCGAGGTTCAGCAGCACTTGCTCGATCTGCCCGGGGTCGGCCCGCACGGCCCACGTATCGGAGGCCAATGTCGTGGTGAGCCGGACGTCTTCGCCTATAAGACGGCGGAGCATTTTATCGATGTCGGCCAATACTTCGTTGAGATCTAGTACCCGTGGGGCGAGAACCTGCTTACGGCTGAACGCCAAAAGTTGACGCGTTAGACCGGCGGATCGTTCACCCGCTTTATGTATCTCATCGACCATATCTCGCATTGGATCGGTCGCGGGTAGCGACTGGAGGAGGACATCGCTGTAGCCGTTAATGATGGTGAGGAGATTGTTGAAGTCGTGCGCCACCCCTCCCGCGAGTTGCCCGATCGCTTCCATTTTTTGGGCCTGTCGGAACTGCTCCTCTAGGTTCTTGCGTGCGGTCACGTCGGCTTGCACGCCGATGAAATGCGTCAATCGCCCGGTCTCGTCGCGCACCGGCGACAGCGACAACTCATTCCAAAACGGGGTGCCGTCTTTACGATAATTCAGCAGCTCGACATTGCAGGGTTGGGCATTTTGAATCGCTTTCCCCATCTGTGCGACTACGACCGGGTCGGTGTCTTTACCCTGAAGGAAGCGGCAGTTGCGACCGATGAATTCAATGGAACCGTACCCGGTCATACGCTCAAAACCTGGACTTACGTAAATAATGGGGTTGTCTGGCTGGTTCGCGTCGGTAATTACGATGCCTTGAGAAGTCGCCTGGATGGCACGATCCCGCAAATGCAGCATCCGTTCCATATTTCGTCGTGACGTTACGTCCTGAACGATAGAAAGGATACCCTGAAATTTGCCGTCTGGGCCGGAGAAGGGGGTGTTGTGCCACTCGCAGACGATTGTCGCCCCACTCTTGGTAACGTTCTCGCTTGTGACGTGGGCAATCATGTCTCCCGCCTTCAATCGGGCAAAGAGAGTCGCCACGCGGGCAGTCGAACGCGCGGGCACAACCACTTCGAACGGGTGCCGACCAAGAACCTCGGCCTCGGTAAATCCGAACATTCGCTCAGCTGCGGGATTCCAACGGGTGTAGCAGAAGTCGGAGCCGCACAGCAGGTAGCCCAGGGGCAGTCGCTCGATCTGGATGGTCAGTCGGTTCAGCAGTTCGAGCCGCTCAGTCTCAGCCCGCTTTCGATCGGTGACGTCGCGAAACACCCCCAACAGCAATAATTCGTCGCGCGGAACTTCGAGGAACGAATTGGATACCGCGAACCAAACTCGTCTGCCGTCCCACAGTGACACTTCGGCCTCGTGGTGCGGCCGAATTGTCTTCGCTGCGAATCGCTCGCAGTGTTTCCGCAAGATCGCTTCACCATTCGCGGGTTCGTATACGGCAGAGAGAGGGAAGCCCTCGATCAATTCCCTCGGTCGCCCCATCATGCGGCAAAATGCCTCGTTCGCCATCCGGACTACCCCCGCCCCGTCGGTCAGTCGCATGCCGTCTGCGGAACTCTCCCAAATCAGCCGCAAAAACGACTCCGACCTCCGTAACTTGTCATGCTCCCGGTTGCGGTCGGAGATGTCCCGTAGGTAGGCGGTAAACAGCGGCGGGCCGGTCGTGGAAATGCGAGTGATAGCCAGTTCGACGGGGAACTCGGTTCCGTCTGCATGCAAGGCGGATACCTCAAGCCGCCGGCCCAGAACCGGTCCTTCGCCAGTGCTCAGATAGTGCGACATCCCCAACCGGTGAGCCTGACGGTACGCCGCCGGAATGATGGTGTTGGCGAGCGATTTCCCGACGATCTCCGCGCTGCGATACCCGAACATTTTCTCGGCGGCGGGGTTGAACTCGACCACCTTCCCTTCGTGGTCCATCGTGATGATGGCGTCGAGGGCCGTTTCCAGAATTGCCGCCTTACGGGCCTCGCTCTGAAGGAGAGATTGCTCGATCCGTTTTCGTTCGCTGATGTCGCGGGAGATGCCAATGAGGCCAATGACGCTGCCATCGACATCCCGGTAGGGGGCTTTCGTTACGAGGTAAGTACGGGTGACCCCGGCAGCAGTCAACTCTTCCTCGTGCATCGCGACGCATTGGGACTCAATCACACCGCGATCGTGGTTTATGACCATTTGTGCATCGGTCGCGCTGAACAGTGCGGTGTCGTCGCGACCGATCACTTCCTCAACGGACTTCCCTACGAACGAGGAGGCGGCTTGGTTGAAAAACAAATATCGGCCGGCCCGATCCTTAATGAATACCGCATCGGGCGTTCCGTCGGCGACCGCTTTCAGGAGGCTCGCCGATCGCAGCATTTCTGCTTCCACCCGCAAGCGTTCGCTTACGTCTGAGGAGAGCACGAATCGCGCGGCACGCCCACCGTATTGAATCTCGTTACTGCTGATCTCGACATCGATTACGGTGCCGTCCTTCTTCCGGTGCCGCCATAACGTGGACTGCGTGCGGCAGGTGGTTTGTCGAGACATCGCCTCTAGCAACCTAGGCACTTCCTCCGGAGGGTGGATGTCGCGGATCGTCATCCCGAGGAACTCGTCTCGCGAGTAGCCATAATCCTGAATCGCAGTTTGGTTCACGTCGAGGAAGTCGAGCGTCTCAATGTCGTACACCCACATCGCGTGCGGATTGGACTCGAATAGAAGGCGACATTCTGTTTCCCGTCCGCGAACGGCATTTTCCGCTCGTTTAGGAACTGTCCGAAATTAACTTCCCGGATTGGCTTTTTTGGCACGTGGTTTCTTGGTAATCTGGGGCAGTTATGATCCTCCGGATGTTGCTCG
>JAYSKW010000243.1:0-2066 GCA_043726085.1 Limnoglobus sp. | reverse complement strand
CGGTGCAGGCGATCCCCGCGAACGACATCGACCGCGATGCCGACGAACCGATCCCGCTCATCGACGATTTCCTCGCCTGCGATCTGCTCATCATCGAAGATTTACAACACCTGCCGAAACCGTCGGCCCTGCTACTTTGCCGCCTCCTCGACCATCGCGCCACCCGCTATTTACCCACGGTCCTGACGGCGAACGCGGGGCCAGCCGGGCTGACGTTCCTGCCGCGCCGACTGACGAATCGGCTCGCGGGTGGGTTGGTCGTGCAGGTCGAATCGCTGTCGCCGAAGTCGCGCCGCGAACTCGTTACGTTCCTCGCGGAGCGGCGCAAAGTGTATCTTTTGCCCGATGCAATCGACTGGATTGCAGATCGTTCGCCGGGCGGCGGAATTCGCCCCGCAATCGGGTTGCTCGAATCGCTGAAAACGCAGGTGGGCAAGTCGCGGAAGCGGCTCGACCGCGATGCGGTGGCCGCAATCCTCGCACCCGACGAAGTCAATCGCGTCCCCGCCACTGTCGCCCGCATCATCGGCAAAGTCGCCGCCGCGTTCGGCATCAAGCCCAAAGAACTCGTCGGCAAATCGCGACTCCGCACGATCTTGTTACCACGCCAAGCCGCGATGTACCTCGTGCGTACGATTGTGAAACTCCCGCTCACCGCGATCGGCAAGCAGTTCGGCGGGCGCGACCACACGACCGTGATGAACGCGATACAAAAGGTCGAAGCGTCGATGAAAGACGATGCGAAACTGAAGCGCACAATGAAGCATTTACGGGCGGAACTCGAATGACGCGCACACTGTGGAAAACCCGTTGCGCGAATGGCGCGCGAATGTTGCGCACCGACGACAACGAGTGCGTTCGCGATGAGTCGCCAGTGGCCGGTTCTTTCCATCAACACAGCGCGCCAAACGATCATCAGACGCGCAACGGGTTATCCACAGCGAACGACGCGATGCAACCCGATGTTCAAACGCAGGTAACGTCGCCAACAGTCGTGTGCGCGCCAGAGAAGTGCGGCATATTACTACGGCTACGAGATTTAATTAACTAAGGAATTTAGAAAGAAGACAGACACCGAAGGAGTGGAGTTTATACCCCCTTGAACTCTGAGGACGCCGAATGAAGATCCAATGCCAGCGGGAAACGCTGCTTGCCGCTTGTCAGCTCGTAGGAGTGGCGGTCGCGGCCCGAACGACGAAACCGATCCTGTCGAACATCAAAGCCGTGGCCGATGCCGAATCGCTCACGCTGATGGCCACCGACCTCGAAGTCGGCGTGCGCTACGAACTGCGTGGCGTGCAGGTCAAGGAAGCCGGTGAGGCGATCCTCTCGCCGGTCAAACTCATTTCGATTCTCCGCGAATCGAACGACCCCGACATCACGATCAACAGCGACAGCGAAGGCACGCTGATCCGCACGACGAGCGGTCGCTTCCAGATGCCGAGCGGCGAGCCGGACCAGTTCCCTGACATCCCCGCGTTCGCAGGCGTGACGAACTACCACGAGATCGCAGCGGGCGTTCTCCGCACGATGATCAAACGCACCGCATTCGCCGCCGACCGCAAGGAAGGCACCGCACGCTGGGCCGTCACGGGCATTCTGTGGGAAGCCGAGGAGAAGAAGGCGCGGCTGATTGCCACCGATACGAAACGCCTGGCGCTCATCGAAGGGCCAGCCACCAGCCACGGCGAAGTCAAAGACGCCAAGGGTCAATCGTACCTCGTGCCGCAAAAGGCGATCCAGTTGCTCGAACGCAGCCTGCACGACGATGGCGAGATCATCCGCATCGCGCTCAACGCCAACGAAGCGATGTTCCAGACCGAACGCGCACTCATCCACACCGTGCTGGTGCAGGGCAAATTCCCGCCGTACCGCGACATCATCCCGAAGAAGCCACCCGTCAGCGTGCAGTTGCCGACCGCCGAGTTCCTGTCGCGGGTTCGCCAAGCCGCGATCATGATCGACGAGGAAACGAAGCGCGTCGATTTCAAGTTCGAGCCGGGCAAAGTCACGCTGAAAGCGCAGGGTGCGGAGACCGGCTCGAGCGAAGTAACGATGGAACTGCC
>JAYSKW010000242.1:0-4991 GCA_043726085.1 Limnoglobus sp. | reverse complement strand
GATGGACGGCGGGCGTTCGTGGCGGGAATCGTTCATGCCGATGGTCGTCGGTATCGTCGCCGCGCTCGGTCTGAGCATCGTTGGCCTCGCCTGGTGGTTCCGCCGCGGGGATCGCGTCGTCCGCCAGGGTATGGAAGAACGAAAACAGCAAAACCCCTTCGAGTAAGGGGCGAAATATGTCGGTATCCTTTTCTTGCAGGAGGGTTTGTCGTGGATGATCCAACGGTTGCGGATGCGAAACAAGGAGCGGTAATTCGCTTCGTCACGGGTGCCGAGGAAACCGCGCACGAACGCCTATTGAAGAAGCACCTACCGGCGTGGGTGATTAGCGGCGCGTTCCACGTCGTCATTCTCGTTAGCGCGATCCTCATCGGGATGCGTCAGGGGCCAGACACGAGAGCGTCGGACGAAATCGTTCAAGCCATCGTCGACAAGCCCGCGAGCGAAGAAGAAGCCAAAGACCTGACGAACCCCGACATCGGCCTCGATTCGAGCCTCGCCGCTGCCGTCGAAGTCAATCGCGTCGAAGACAACAACGTCGATGCGGTAGTTGTCCAAAACGAGCCGACCGGCGTACAAACGGTCGAATCGGTCGCGCTCGATACCCCAGCACCTGCCGGTGTCGGTGCGGGTGAGACGCTCGGTATCACCGCTGGCGAAATGGGCAGTGTTAAAAGCGGCGATGCCGGTGCGAATGGTACCGGCGTGGCGGGCATGAAGGGCCGTTCGGGATCGACCAAAATCGCGAACCTCAAAGCCGGTGGCGGCAACTCGGCGACCGAAGCCGCCGTGGCACGGGCGCTAATCTGGCTCGATAAACAACAAAACAAGGCCAACGGTAGCTGGACCTACGACGGCTCGCACAAGACCGACGTCATCGCCGCAACCGGCATGGCGCTACTGCCGTTCCTCGCCGCCGGGCAGACACACAAGCCTGCCAAAGAAAAGGAAACCAACAAGTACCAACAAACCGTCGAAAAAGGTCTGACGTTCATCGTCTCGCAGCAACTGCCTGCAGGGAATTTCCGCGGCTCGGGTGGCATGTACTCGCACGCGATTGCTGCCATTGCCATCTGCGAAGCCTACGGAATGACCGGCGATAAGAGCAAACTGCTACTCCCCGCGAAAAAAGCCATCGAGTACATCATCAAAGCGCAAGGTAGCGATGGTAGCTGGGGCTATACCGCTGGGGCGAACGGCGATACTTCGATCGTCGGCTGGCAGATTCAAGCACTGCAATCGGCCCGTATGTGTAAAGACATCGGCGTGCCGCCACAAACGCTCGACAAGGCCAAGAAGTTCTTGGATAAAGTGGCAGACGGCTCGAAGAAGTCCGCCTACGGTTACGCCGATGGCAAGACGACCAGCCCGACACTTTCGGCAGTCGGCCTACTCTGCCGCTATTACGTCGACGGTTGGGGACCAGTCCACCCCGGCATGGCCGATGGCGTCGATCGGCTTCGCAAACAGTGGATGCCGACCGAAACCCGCTTCGACATGTACTACTACTACTACGCCACGCAGATCATGCACTTCCACGAAGGCGATGTCTGGCACAAAGAGTGGAACCCGAAGATGCGCGACATGTTGCTGAAGCTGCAAACCAGCGGCAAAAACAACGACAAGCTCGACGGCAGTTGGGATCCTGACAAGAGCATGATCGGTAGCTCGTGCGGCCGCCTCGGCACCACCTGCCTCGCCACGCTCACGCTCGAAGTCTACTACCGCCACCTGCCGCTCTACAAGCGCGACACCGCAGGCCTCAAGGAACTCGAACGCGTCAAGTAGTCGTTACCCAATCCCCATTCGCAACAGCACAGACATTGTCTGTGCTGTTTGTGTATATTCGGGCACGACGTAACATCTCACCTGAAAATGCCCATCGCATACACGAGCAAGAGGAGATGCCGTGCCACAATTGATAACCGAATCTTATCCGGAACAAGTGGAAGCGTGGCCCAAGAACGGTCGGCACATCATGGCGCAATTCGACGAAAAAACCATCGTCGTCTATCAAGCGTATCGATCCGATATCGGTCGGTTTGCTGCCGAGTATGGCACCTTCGGTGGCAACTTCCAATATTCCCGGATGAGTTGGTTGAAGCCGAACTTCTTGTGGATGATGTACCGCTCCGGTTGGGGCACCAAAGAAAACCAGGAAGTCACGCTCGGGCTACGGATCCGCCGCGAATTCTTCGATTCGCTACTCGCCGCCGCCGTGCCGTCGTCGTGGGATCGCGAACAATTTGCAACCGAAGCGGATTGGTCGCGGGCAGTGGATCGCTCGATGGTGCGATTGCAGTGGGATCCCGATCATCATCCATCTGGGGCCAAACTGGAACGGCGCGCGATACAGTTGGGGCTACGCGGCGAGATACTCGATGCATTCGGAAAGCGGGAACTATTAGAGGTGATCGATCTTTCCGATTTCGTATCTGCACAACGATTGCAACTGACAACGAGCGGCGTAACGGCCATCGTCACGCCACGCGAACGAGTGTATTGCCCAGCAGACCCCGCAATTGCGTTGAAGTTGGGGTTGGCGGCTCATTAGATCGTTCGAGAATTCCTCGCCTTTAGGTGCATCTGAACGGAGATGTTACAGGCGGCCTTTTTCGAGCGGCACGGGCGTCGATTCGATCAGCTTTTTAATGATGTCGTCGGGGGTGATGCCGTCGGCGTCGGCGTGGAACGTCGTCATGATCCGGTGACGCAATACGGGGTACGCCACCGATTTGATGTCGTCGGTCGTCACGTGAACGCGACCGTTGAGAATGGCCCGTGCCTTGCCTCCCAGTATGAGAAACTGACACGCACGCGGCCCGGCCCCCCAACTGACGAGTTCCGGCACCCACTTCGGTGCGTCTTTCTCTTTGGGTCGCGTTGCCCGCACCAAATCCGCCACGTATGCAAACACGTGATCCGCCACGATGACTTGCCGCACGACTTGTTGGAACTGCATGATCTGCTTCGCGTCGAGCATCTGCGTCAATTCCGGTTTGTGCGTGCCGGTCGTCGCTTTCATGATCTGGATTTCTTCGGCACGGCTCGGGTAGTCGACGCGGATGTTGAACATGAAGCGATCTTGTTGCGCCTCGGGCAGCGGGTACGTGCCTTCTTGTTCGATCGGGTTCTGCGTCGCCAACACGAAGAACGGCTCCGGCAACCGGTACGTCGTGCCGCCCGTCGTCACGTGGTGTTCCTGCATTGCTTCCAGTAATGCTGCTTGCGTCTTCGGTGGCGTGCGGTTGATTTCGTCGGCCAGAATCATGTTCGCGAAGATCGGCCCCGGCAGAAACACGAACCGCCGTCGTCCCGTTTCCGGGTCGTCTTGCAGAATGTCCGTGCCGGTAATGTCCGACGGCATGAGGTCCGGCGTAAACTGCACCCGTTTGAACGACAGTTGCAGAATCCGCGCCACCGTGCTGACGAGCAAGGTTTTCGCCAACCCCGGCACCCCGACCAACAGGCAATGCCCGCGGCTAAACAACGCCATCAGAAGCTGTTCCACCACCGTCTTTTGCCCGATGATGACTTTGCCGATCTGATCCGACATGCGCTCGTACGTCGCCGCCAGTTCGCGAATCATCTGGGCTTCGACGGGGCTGGCGGGTGAAGGGGGTTGTGCCATCGGCCAAACGCTCGCAGAAAGAGTCGATCGGGAATTTCGATCAGTATACGAGCACCAGCTCAACCGGGGCACGTTTTTAGCGATCTACCGACACAGCCAGTCAAGTCGAAACACTCTTTCGCGTTGGGTAATCTTTCGGGTCGAACTGCGGTATGATTGCGGAACGAGGCTTGTTGATCCGATCGTTCACCAATCGAACAGCCGCCGCCACGGGCGGGGTGGGTTTTCAAAGTAACTTCGGTCCCGCCGCAGCAGGCGATGAGCCGCACGATTAAAGGCCCGCAAAAATGGACTCATTGCTGCACTCGCAGTGAACATCGCGGCATCGACTGTGAACTCTCGGGACGGATCACATCCATGCACAACTATGTAGCAGCCATCCATGAACATGTTCTCCGGAGATGGCGCGGGCGAAAAGTCGTTCACTTCCCACAGTCCGTACCTTTCGAGTAGTTTGATGTCGCGCCGGACGACCTCGGCACCGCACGTACATTCCCACTCACGTCGAACCAGTTGGTGATTGCCCCCGCAATACCGTGCGCAATGCCGAACGGTACCGACTTCGCCGGTGACCGAGAGCTGGATGTTTCTGCCGGTGAAATTGTGCGTCGGCAGTTCTCTCAATTCGATCGAGCATTTGACGGTTCCTAACGCGGGAGGCATTAGCAAATCTGTCGCGACCGCCTCGCCGCAGATGCTCGTTCTGGCAAGGTTCCGGAGGAATTCACGCTGCCTCGTATTCATCATACAATCCAAGTATGTGATCCAGTCGTAGTCATCGAACCGATACGCTCTTTCGCGTTGGGTAATCTTTCGGGTCGATCTGCGGAATGATCGCCGAACGGCGCTTGTTGAACATCTTATCGAGGCGGGTGTGCGGCAGCATGACGCGATTCAATCGCCGCGAATACGCGAGAACCTGGTACGGCGGATGATCGATCCAGTAATTTCGCTCGTTGTATTTTACCCAGAAATAGTAGTATTTCTCCGTCGCTTGAATTATCTCAACGCCCCCAACGGACTGAAAATTCGGAAAGTATTCCGCGAAAGCGCGAAGCATTTCCTTGAGAAGTGCTTTACGGAAGAACATGAAAAAGATAGTGTAGTAACATCCCGCCAAGCAACCCTTCAGTCTTCTGAAGCGATGTCGTTTTTCAACCCATTTGTCGACTGGCTCAACCATTTAAACAAACTCATTATTAGTAACAATTGCAATAGCGATAATATCGCCGCCGCTATCAGCTGCAAATATTAACAGCTAAGGAGCTGTCAGGAAATAACCTTTACAAGTTCCGCTGACGGCTGATGTTTGTCGGTATAGCCGTCGGGCATGAGGAACCAAGACCACGCCGAAGGGATT
>JAYSKW010000241.1:0-7158 GCA_043726085.1 Limnoglobus sp. | reverse complement strand
CTATTATTACGAGGAAATGACGATGAAAGAAATCGGTGCCACACTCAACCTCTCCGAGTCTCGCGTCAGCCAGATGCACTCGAGCATCGTCCAGCGCCTACAGGCTCAACTCGCAAAACGCCGCCCCGAATTCAGCGTCTGATCGCACGCTCGCAATCGTACATAATTCGCCCGCCCCGGTGTCACCACACCGGGGCGGCTGGCGTTTCCCAGCCTCATCGGGAACCGTATAACAACCCCACCCGAAGAGGAGCGATGCGATGCCGCGTGTGTTAATTGCCGACGACAATATTCAGAATGCCGAGTTGCTCGAAGCCCACCTGGATGGCTCGGGGTTCGATACGCGGATTGCCGCGAATGGCGACGAGACGATGAAACTTGCGGCGGAATGGTCGCCCGATGTGATCTTGCTCGACGTGATGATGCCGAAGTTTAGCGGCTTCGAAGTCTGCAAGCGATTGCGAGCCGACCCGGCCACGAAAGACGTTGGAATTTTGATGGTCACTGCGCTCGATCAGGCCACCGACATCGAGCGTGCGGTCGATGTCGGCACCGATGATTTCCTGACGAAGCCGATCAACAAAACCGAACTGATTTTGCGCGTGAAAGCCTTGCTGAAAGCCAAATCGGAAGTGACGCCGGTCAATCGTGGCCTCGCTTATTTCCGCGCCGTGCAGACGGCGTAGTTACGCCCACAACTCGCCGAGCCACTTGGCGTGGTCCGCGTAGTCGGCCACGATGGCATCGGCACCCAACTCGATGAGCATCTTGCGTTTCATCGGGTGCGGTCCGGCTTCGCCCTTCTCGCGGCTGGCGATACCGATCGCCGTTCCGCCGACGGATTTCATTTCCACCGTTTCCGAGAAGCCATCGCCGAAGCCGATCAGTTCCTCGCCGCGGATTTGTTGCTCATTTAAAATGCTTACCACGACATCGCGCTTGCGGAACGTCGCGACTTCGCCACTCGGGGCATAAATCCGCTCGCCGAAATAATGATCGACACCCAGAAGCGCCGCCTCGGCACGCACGTAGTCGATAACCGTGCCACTCGCGAGGTACAGCGCCACGCCCTTGGCACGAAGCGAATCGAGCAACGCATGCGTACCCGGCACCGCCCATTCGTGCGACGGTACTCGGCCCGTTTTGAGGTCTGCTGTGCGGTCCGCGATGCGTGCGAACAGCCGCCGTTGAAACTCTTCGAGCATCGCCAGCGCATCGAGGCCGGTTGCGCCGCGTGTGATTCCTTCACTTTCGAGATAGCGCATCTGATCGATCGACGGCCGCCCGCTGAGCCGCAATACGCCTTCCTCCAAGCGATTTCGCTCGACTTCGACAGAATCCGTCAGCAGGTTTTGCGCGGCAAACGCTTCTGTGCCGATGTCCGCCATGATACCCGACCAGCCTTCGCGGATGAGCGAAAGCGTGCCATCGAAGTCGAACATTGCCGCGCGAAAGTTTCGCGGCAACCGCGTGGGATTCATCCATTCGATAGGCATCGGCGCGGGTCTCGGAGTATGCAAGCGGGAAAGAATATCGTATTCAAACTGGCCATGAACCCAACATCTGCCAGCACCTGGTTCGACCGCATTTGGCTGCTCGCACTCATCGCCGCATCGTCGGTATGGTGCCTCACGGCATCGGCGCGGCTCGGCGTCACGTTCGACGAATCGTTCTACGTGCCAGCGGGGTTAGCCGGTTGGCGCGACGGCACGAACGAACGCCTGACTTTCTGGGGGACGATGCCATTACCCGCGAATGTGCAAACGTTGCCGTTGTATTTGTGGGAGCGTGCGACGGGGCGAGTGTGGCCCGATGACATCCTGGTGACACTGCCGTTCGCGCGTGCGGGGAACTTGCCGTTCTGGTGGCTGCTGCTCGCGTATGCGATGCGGTTCGGGAAGCGCCTAGGCGGGGCGTGGGCGGGGCGTATCGCGGCCGGGTTCGTGGCCACCGATCCGACCTTCCTCGGGCACGCCGCACTCGCTACGACCGACATCGCTGTTACCGCACTGACAGTCGCATTCGCGTATCACTGGGAAGCGGGCCGCGAGCGAAAGTTCGCGTGGCGAATTTTGTGGCCCGGTGTGCTTTTCGGCTTGGCAGTCAACGCAAAAGCGTCGGCGCTCCTATACTGCGGGCTGGCATTATTCGTGTGCGAAGCATGGCGATGGAAGGCGATTCATCGTTCACTCATCGCGATAACGAGCGTCGTGGCCATCGGCATTGTTACCGCAATCGTCGTCTGCGGCTGGGAGCATCGCCCGACCGAATGGGGTACGGCCGTTCATGCAAAACAACTCCCCAACACCGACCCGTTCAAGGCACGCTACCAGGCACTTTCCGAATGGCCGGCGGTGCCGAATGCGGCCACGGCGCTGCTGTTTCAGATGCGGCACAACGACGGCGGCCGTGGCGTGTACCTGCTCGGGCAATGGCACCCGCACGCCGTCTGGTATTATTTTCCCGTTGCGGTCGCGGTCAAAATTCCAGAGACGATCGCACTCCTCGCGCTGGCGCTGTTACTCGTGCGGCCCCGTGCGCTGCGAAATCGGCTGGTTTTGCTGGCATTTTTGCTATTGCTGTCGTCGCTGACTACGAAACTGCAACTCGGTGTGCGGATCGTCTTCCCGGCGATCGCCATCGCTGACATCGGGCTGGCAGTCGCCGTCGTGCGTGGCTTCGGGCACAAAACCGGCGTCGCGGCAATCACCGTTATGTTCGCACTGACAACGTGGGTGTGGCCCAACGGCATCACGTACGCGAACGCCTTCGTCGGCGGGCCGGCGAAGTCTTATCGGTACCTTGCGGACTCGAACAACGACTGGGGCCAAGGCATTCCCGAACTCGCGCGATGGCACGAAGCCAACGGCAAACCCGCACTCGCAACCTGGTATCTCACGACCGACCCGCGTGCGCACCAGCCGCCGTTTCGTCGCTTTGCGTTACACGAAATGCCGATTGAAAATGAAGCGCAGTTGCTCCAAATCCTCGGGCCGTCGTTGCTTGCCGTCGGCATCAGCACGATGAACCAATCGCCCGATGAAACGCCCGCGAAGCTCATCGTACTGGCGTGGCTGAAACGACAAACGCCGATCGCGCGGACTTCGACCTGCTTCATTTACGATGTGCGATTTGCACGCTGACAACCCACTGTCACGGAATGGGAACCGGCACGATTTTCGCCACCGAAGCGACCCATACTTGCGGATCGAACGGCTTCGCGAGACGATCGACCGCCCCCGACCAACGCCCGCGCAGTTTGTTAAAAAAGCCTGCGTTCTCCAACATGAGCACGATTGGCACACTTGCCGTGTCGGGGCTTTGCCGAAGGATTTTGCAGAGTTGATACCCGTCGAGACCCGGCATGTCGACGTCGAGCAGGAACAGCGCGGGCGTGCCGTGCTGCCGCACTTTATCCACGACTTCATACCCGCCAGCCGCTTCCACGACGGTGTAGCCAACGTCGCGCAACGCCTCGGAAATCTGCGAGCGAACGATGGGGCAATCGTCGACGATCAGGATCGACGACGGGTTCGGGCCAACGATTTCCGCCATCGGCGGCTCGCTTACGATTTGCGTTTGCCGATGCTGAATGAGATTTTGAATTTGCGCGGGCCACAACGAGTCGGCAGATCGCGATTTCACCGCGATTTGAAGAGCTTTCAACCCGTCTTCGGCGTAGCCCATGTTCAGGTACGCCAACCCGAGGCGATACGCCGTCGTCGATGAAGGTTCCAATTGCAGGTTGTCGTACAGCCGTTTCGCGATCGGTTCGATCAGTCGGCGTTCGACACTTTGAATGTCGTCGAACGCGGTCGGCTCTTCGAGTGTCGTGACGGCTTGGCAGCGCGGGCAACGCGGGCGCGGCTGCGTGTCCGCGAACTCGCACGCGGGGCAGTTCCACTTATGGGTGCGCCGCGACTCGAAGTGAACGATGCCTTGCGTGGCGCGTTTGTTGTGGGGGTTAATCGCGAGTACGAAGTGCAGATATTCGATGCCTTCTTCGGCACTGTCGGCCATTCCCGCACGCCACAACCACGCAGTTTCGTTGCGCGGCGCGAGGTCGGTCGCTTCGGAAAACCAAACCTTCGCCTGGGCGCGATCGTTCGCTTTCGCGGCCACCACACCCGCCCGGCAAAGTGCCTCCGGTAGCCCCGAGGCCGCATACTCGTTCTCGGGGTTCACCACCAAAACTTGACGCAAACACGATAGCGATTCGCGCGGATCTTCGGACGAATTCGCCAGCCAGAGCCACGCGAGTTCGTTCTGCGGTTCGAGTTCGACGACGCGCCGCAGCAGCGACCGCGTACGAGCTTTATCCCCCGCGCGGGCCGCTGCCATTCCATCGCGCAGGAGCGAAACCGTTTCCCATCGTGCCATGTGCCGCGTCGCCGATCATTCCGATAGAATTCGCGAACTCTCACGAATGGAATGTGCGACGCAGGCGGGAAATGTCAAATCGAAGGCGAAATTGATTCTGGAGCCAATCGGCGTAGGCCAGGCGAACGATGTCGTCGTCCGTGTCGGTGAGAATCGCCTTCAGAAATGTCTCGCGTTCGGTCATTGCGTAAATATACTCGATTTTGCAGCGCATCACGCAATCGACTGGATGCACTCAGGGGTGTCGTTGCTCGCGCGGTTTACGGTCGGACCGACGGGGACGATTTGCAAGTAATCGTCGTCGGCGGGGCGGAGTAAATCGTACGCGGTTTGCGCGGGCGTTTTTGACGTCGAGCCAGGTATCGAAGTCGGATGGCGATTAATATCGCGGGCAATCGTTCGCGATACGGTCGGAGCGTGGCGTTCGCCGTAACGGTAACGATCGCACACGAATACAGTGGATCGGTTGCGGCTGATTGCCAGATGTCCCAGATGTCGGCAAAACCGAGGTAGCCGCCGTCGCGCGGTCGAAACAGGTAAAGCACTTTCTTGCGATCCACGTGCAGCCACTCGAAGAAACCATCGGCGGGCAGCGACGGTTGCAGAAGCTGTTGCGAAACGGTACCGACATCTGGATCGTCTCGGCTCGTGCGTTGACCGGTCGCGGCCCGTCGGTTGGCGACTTCGCCCAGTGCGGCACGAAACCCCAAGTCATCGCCACCGCACCGGACCACTGTCATCGGGTTTGCGACCGACTACCACAACCCGTTGCGAAGGAGCGATGTCAAATCGCGGCACCAGCACCGGCGCGCTGAGTAGCTCGAACGCAGCCACGAGATCGTCGAGATCCGAAAGTGTGAAACGGGCGCACATACACCCTCCAGGCGGAGATTGGAAGTTTTGAACAGTATATGCGTTTCGAGTTTTCCCCACGACATCGTGCCTTCGGGAGTTCGTTCCCCACGTATAATGACTGGAGAACTCGATACCCAGGCGAGAATGAACGATGGCAGTGGGACGACCGGTATTAGTGTCTGCGCAACCGCAGACGGCGACGGACGACGTGATTGCTGCGCTTGCGGTGGCGGGGCTGAGCCACGTTTTGCATCTTCTCCGTTCGCCACCCGCCGTCCATTTTGAAGAGATCTCTGCTGCGATCGTCTGCCCCGGCGAGATCCTCGATGCGGCGATCGAGCAGACGCGGCGCTGGCGGATCGAACTCGGTTCGCATTACATTCCGATCGTCTGGATACTGTCGATGCCGTCGGTGGAATGGAAGAAGGCGGGGTTGGATGCCGGTGCGGATGTGTGCCTGTCTCAGCCGTTCGATCCGGGTTTGCTCGTGTCGCAACTCGCGTCTCTGCAACGGATTCGACAGGGTTCGGATCAACTCTCCGTGCGGGCGGCAGAAGCCTCAGTGATTGCCGAACGGTTGCAAAAAGCCTACGGGTCGATCGATCGCGATGTGCAATTGGCGCGGACGATTCATCGCTCGATGATTCCGACGAAACTCCCCGATTGCGGCGCGTTGCAGTTCGGTGTTCATTACCGACCACGCAGCCGTGCGGGTGGCGATTTCTTCAATGTGCATCCTACGCCGACGGGTGCCGAATTTTATCTGGCGGACATCGTCGCTGCGGGTGGGGCATCGGGTGGCGTGCTGAGTTTGTTCGTCAATCAAGCAATCCGTACGCACGCGAGTGGTAACGAACCGACGCCCAGCGACGTTCTCGGGCAGGTGAATCGGTCGCTACTGCAACTCCTGTTGAAAGACCCGCCGATTGCCTCGCTGATGTGGGTTCGCGCGAACGGCGAAACGGGGAAGGTCGCTTTCGCGAAAGCATCGGTCACGCAGCCGATTCACGTGCCGAAGTCCGGCGAGATCGAAGCGTGGACGGTGTCCGGAACGCTACTCGGCGTCGCGGACGGTGCCTACCCCACACAGTACGGCCAACTGCAACCCGGCGACAAACTGCTGTTGGCCAGCGACGGAACGATCGTCGATTCCGCCAGCGCCACCGGTGTCCTTTCCGCGGCGGCGGCACCGCACCGCAACCTCCCCGCGCAAGCGTTCGTCGATGCCGTGGCTCACGATCTGTTACGCAACATGCGGCAAGCCGACGACTTCACACTTCTCGCCGTCGAACGGGTCGGGTGACCTACGGTACTCCGCACGATACAGAATTTAGAATCACCCCGCGATAATTGCAGGCTCCGGGTTTCTTGCGGCGGGTACTGTCATAGTCGGTAGCACGATGGCGCGGATTGTTCGCAGATGGGCGGTGTTTCGTTCGAGATAGGCTTCGGCTTTGTCGCGGTTCCAACCGGAGGTGGGGTCGAACGACACGGCGGCGGTCGTTGGCAGCCCGTTAGTCGCAATCACCCATTCCCTCACGCCGGCTTCGAGTTCGACCCACGGCCCCGTGGCTTTATCGGGCATCGGCCAGCAGGCGATGAGTCGACCGTTTTCGTGCCAATGCCAGGTGCCGTTCGGCGTTAGGCGCGTCTCGCCGAGTTCGCGGGCGGCGAGGGCTTTCGCTTCGGCGGGCGGGAACGATGCGGGGAAGGCGATTTCTACGGGCAAGTATTCGCCGTTCATCGTGGTGCCGAAGCGCAGTTCCACTTCGGGCTTGTCGATCAGCGGCTCGCAAATCAGCGACGACTTCGTGAGCGGAGGCGTGGCCAAGCGTACGACGAGCCGATCCGCTTCGTGGAACCAACTCGGCTGATAGGCGGATCGCCAGTGATCCATCGCGAAGTCGGTTGCCTGGGCAACCG
>JAYSKW010000240.1:0-1887 GCA_043726085.1 Limnoglobus sp. | reverse complement strand
GCGCAACATGCGTTCGCCGAGGAAGCGGGCGGCCTCGACGATTTGCGTGTCGTTGAGCAATGCGAGTGCCTGCAATGGCGTGCTCGTCGATTGGCGTTTCGCCGAACAAACGCTGCGGTCGGCGGCATCGAATGTGGACATTTGCGGGTGCGGGGCGGTGCGCTTCCAGACGGTGTACAGGCTACGGCGATGGAGTTCCGTGCCCTTCGATTGCGGGTAGTGCGGCCGGCCCAGTGCCTCGTTCCACAAGCCTTCCGGTTGATACGGATACACGCTCGGGCCGCCGAGTTTCTCGTGGAGTAAGCCGGATGTAAACAGCGATTGATCGCGGAGCATTTCCGCCGTCAGTCGTCGTGCGGGTGCGTTTGAAAGCAGCAGGTTGTACGGGTCTTTCTGCAAACGTGCCGCATCGGTTTTGGACGATTGGCGATACGTCCGCGAAAGTGCCATGTTCCGCAGCATTCGCTTCATGTCCCACTTATGTTCGATGAAATCGCGGGCGAGAAAGTCGAGCAATTCGGGGTGCGTCGGTACCTGCCCCGTGCTGCCGAAGTTGTCACTGCTTTCGACGAGGCCACGGCCGAACATCTGCTGCCAAAGCCGATTCACCGCCACGCGCGCGAACAGCGGATGATCGGGCGAGGTGGCCCATTGCGCGAGGCCGAGGCGGTTCTTCGGCAAGTTCTCCGGGTACGCACCGAGGAACGCTGGCGTGGTGGCGGTGACGGCTTCGCCGTGCGAATCGTACGCGCCGCGGGTGAGCACGAACGCCGGTTTCGGCGTCGGCAGTTCCTCCATCACCATCGCTTCGGGGATCGCGTGAACGAACTTCGCGTGCTCGGTGCGTGCGACTTTCAATGCGGTCAACGGCTTCTGAGACGGTTCATGAATCGCGGACAAATAGTACGCGAGTAGCGATTCGCGTTGCACGGGCGTGAGGGTTTTCGCCGTCCATGCCATTGTGAAATCCGCAAGCCCCGCGAGGTGTGCCGCCTCGATTGGCGCGATCGCGCGGGCGAAGATTTTCAGATCGTCGATCGCGCCGCCGCGGAAGCCGTTATCGCGGAAGCGGTTCCCGAGTGCGAGGTTCGGTTCGCCATCTTCGTACGTGATGTCTTTGCGGAGGTTGTTGCGAATCACTTCGCGTTCCGCAGGCTTGCCACCGAGCGTAATTTGCACGCCGTCAGCAAGGCCGGAGCCATCGTACGCCACGCTGATATGCGTCCAGGTGTTCGCACGAATCGGCGTTTTCGCCGACACTTTCAGCGAGTTCCCCGGCCACATGTAGTGCAGCCCGAGTGCGACGTGGCCGTTCTCCAATAGTAGTTCATAGCCGCGACTTCCCGCATCGATCGGGGCTTTGCTATGGTGCAAAATCACGGCACGCGGCGCGAGTGTTTCGGCGCGAATCCACAGCGAAAAGCTAAACGGGTCGGACCGCGAGAAGTGGCCGACGCCGGGAATGTCGAAGCCATTTTCGCCGTTGAGCGCCACCGCTTTACCGCGTTTGCCATCGATCAGCAGCGGGCTGTCGTGGCCGTTCGCGGGCTGTTTCACATCGACGCCGTTCGGCGACTGATTCGCTTTCAGTTCATCGAAATCGAACGACGCGACGAGGTTTGGCAGCGTCGGTTCCTTCGGCTTCGTGGCCAGCCACTTCTCGAAATCCGCTGGTGCGGAAGCCCGTGACGCGGTGATTGCCGCTTTCGCCGTGGCGATATTTTGCACCAGTGTGCGGATCTTCGCGTCTTGTTCGTCCGTGGAAAGTAACAGCGTTGGCACGGGCATCGCGTTCGTGAAGTACGAGGTCTGCCCGGATTCATCGATGTTCTGAAAGAACGCGAACAGCTTGTAATAATCCTTCTGCAAGATCGGGTCGAACTTATG
>JAYSKW010000239.1:0-1525 GCA_043726085.1 Limnoglobus sp. | reverse complement strand
GCGCAACATGCGTTCGCCGAGGAAGCGGGCGGCCTCGACGATTTGCGTGTCGTTGAGCAATGCGAGTGCCTGCAATGGCGTGCTCGTCGATTGGCGTTTTGCCGAACAGACGCTGCGGTCGGCGGCATCGAACGTGGACATTTGCGGGTGTGGTGCAGTGCGCTTCCAGACAGTGTAAAGGCTACGGCGATGGAGTTCGGCGCCCTTCGATTGCGGGTAGTGCGGCCGGCCCAGTGCCTCGTTCCACAAGCCTTCCGGTTGATACGGATACACACTCGGGCCGCCGAGTTTCTCGTGGAGTAAGCCGGATGTAAACAGCGATTGATCGCGGAGCATTTCTGCCGTCAGCCGTCGTGCGGGTGCGTTCGAAAGTAGCAGGTTGTACGGGTCTTTCTGCAACCGGGCCGCATCGGTTTTGGACGACTGGCGATACGTCCGCGAGAGTGCCATGTTCCGCAGCATTCGCTTCATGTCCCACTTGTGTTCGATGAAATCGCGGGCGAGAAAGTCGAGCAATTCGGGGTGCGTCGGTACCTGCCCCGTGCTGCCGAAGTTGTCGCTGCTTTCGACGATCCCCCGCCCGAACATCTGCTGCCAAAGCCGATTCACCGCCACGCGCGCGAATAGCGGATGATCGGGCGACGTGGCCCATTTCGCGAGGCCGAGTCGGTTCTTCGGCAAGTTCTCGGGGTAGGCACCGAGGAACGCCGGCGTGGTGGCGGTCACCGCTTCGCCGTGCGAATCGTACGCGCCGCGGGTGAGTACGAACGCCGGTTTCGGCGTCGGTAGTTCCTCCATCACCATCGCTTCCGGGATCGCGTGAACGAACTTCGCGTGCTCGGTGCGGGCGGCTTTCAATGCCGTCAACGGCTTCTGCGATGGTTCGTGAATTGCGGACAAATAATACGCAAGTAGCGATTCGCGTTGCACGGGCGTGAGAGTTTTCGCCGTCCATGCCGTCGTGAAATCCGCAAGCCCCGCGAGGTGGGCGGCTTCGATTGGCGCGATCGCGCGGGCGTAGATTTTCAGATCGTCGATCGCGCCGCCACGGAAGCCGTTATCGCGGAAGCGGTTGCCGAGCGCCAGGTTCGGTTCGCCATCTTCGTACGTCGTGTCTTTGCGGAGATTGTTGCGAATCACTTCGTGTTCGGCAGGCTTGCCATCGAGCGTAATTTGCACGCCATCGGCAAGGCCGGAGCCATCGTACGCCACGCTGATATGCGTCCAGGTGTTCGCACGAATCGGCGTTTTCGACGACACTTTCAGCGAGTTCCCCGGCCACATGTAGTGCAGCCCGAGTGCGACGTGGCCGTTCTCCAAGAGCAGTTCGTAACCGCGACTTCCCGCATCGATCGGGGCTTTGCTGTGGTGCAAAATCACGGCACGCGGCGCGAGTGTTTCGGCGCGAATCCACATCGAAAAGCTAAACGGGTCGGACCGCGAGAAGTGCCCGACGCCGGGAATGTCGAAGCCATTTTCGCCGTTGAGCGCCACCGCTTTGCCGCGTTTGCCATCGATCAGCGTC
>JAYSKW010000238.1:0-1814 GCA_043726085.1 Limnoglobus sp. | reverse complement strand
GAGAAACTGTTAGACGAACTACCCGAAACGACGCGACTGCCACTGAACCAACCGTGCCCGCCAGTGCCAATTTGGAACCACGCGGTTCTGTATGCGTTGCTATTGATGCTGTTCGCGGTCGAGTGGGTTTTGCGGAAGCGCGAACGACTCTTCTGATGTTCTGAGCTAAGGACATGAAATTGATTCACTGTTCCATTTGACTGGAATGGCACATGGGCTGCGTGACTTCCTGAAGAATTTTAACCGCGGAGGGCGCAGAGAGCGCGGAGTAAAGATTGCTGATTTCCACACAGTTCCGATCCAAGCGAACTGCTACGCAGAGTGAACCATCACAGGATTTGATTTTTCTTCTTTGCGTGCTCTGCGCCCTCTGCGGTTAATGTTTTGATTTTTGTTTTGATCGCTGCCAATTGGGATAGGTACACAAATTCAGGTGCTAACGCTCTGGGAGTATCGCCGATGCCCCTCGTTCTTCGACCGCCGGGTTATGCTGCACCGCCACTTACCGAGCGATTGCGTTCGTTGGGTCGGACACGCCGATTCGTTCGCGTGCTCACGGGCACGTTCGCGCTTATCGCCTGGCTAGGATTCGTTCTGGCGTTGGTTTGCGGACTCGATATTGCCTTGAATCTTCATGCTTCGCTGCGGGCCATCGGGCTGCTTACGCTACTGGTGGGTAGTGGCGTTCTGTTCGTGCGGGGCATCGTGCGGCCCAGTCGCGAGTCGGTGCGGCCACTTCGCATCGCGCACATTTTGGAAACGCGGTTCCCGTCGCTCAACGATGCGCTCGCCAGTGCGGTGTCGTTCCAGGATCGCACGGAGACGCCCCGCGACCGAGGCGAGAATTCCTTCCGACGTGCCGCAATGAAGCGTGCCGAGCACCTCGCCGACGATTGCGATACGCAGTCGATTATCCCCACAGGGAAGTTGTGGCGGGCAGTCGGGTTGATGCTCGTGGGCTTGCTGACAGTCGGCGTGGTGATGCTCGTTTACGGCAATCGTGCGGCCCACGCGGGGGTGCGATTGTTCGACCCTTACGGCCAACACACATGGCCACCGCGCACGACGCTCGAACTGCTCGAACCGCCGACACTGCTCGCACGCGGCGAATCGTTGACGGTGCAATTCCGCGTCCGCGGCGAGATTCCCGAAGATGCTGCGATTCAACTCCGCGCGGCGAACGGCTCGATTCAAACCGAGCGCGTGTTGTTGATTCTCGAAGGCGATGCGGCGAACGGTCGCGTCGTTCTCGGGCCGGATCGCGTGTCGGAGACGTTTGAATTTCAGGTGGCCGCGAACGATGCCGCAAGCATTTGGCAACGTGTCGAAGTCGTGTCGCCACCGAAGTTGATGTTGCTCGACGGTCGGCCGTCGCCGCAAATCCGACTGACGTATCCGCGTTACACGGGGCTGCCCGCGCAAGACCTGCCCGATGGCACCGGCATCATCACCGGTGTGTCGGGTACGCGAATTCAGCTTCGTGCGAAAGCAGATCGGCGAATTCGCACGGCGGTGCTGCACTACCAAGGCGACACGTCCGCGAACCAGGTGGCCGCCGCGATCGCGCCGATTGCGGCAACGAACCCGTTCGCGATCTTCGGCAGCCAACTTATCGCGGATAGCTTCCTCGAAGATCTTCCACTGCAAATACACGGCTCCGAAGGTCAACTCCTACAGGCGGATTTTGCCCCGCCGCTCAACGGAATTTACGCGATCCGCTTCACCGACGAACGCGGCCTCACCGGTACGCGGCTCATCGAAATTTCGACCACACCCGACCCCGCGCCGATGGTGACGATCGACAAACCGCGTGC
>JAYSKW010000237.1:0-2387 GCA_043726085.1 Limnoglobus sp. | reverse complement strand
CGACGAGTACGTTCGCGTTCGTCGTGGCCGCGACGAGCGACATCACGGCCGCGTGTCGCAGGTACGCATCGCCATCGTTGTTCTCTTTCAAAATCTCGAGTGCGGGCAGAACCCGCGCTCGCAGCGTCGACACTTTCGTATTCGCGTTCAGCGTCTCCGCAGAATCTTCGGGCTTCAACTTCCCGAGCGAGCCGACGAGTTGCGCCTTCACACGCAGGTCGGTTTCGGTCGAAAGTGCGGTGCGGAGGATCGTCCACGCACCGACATAGCCACCGAGAAACTTCGCGGTTTGCGAGCGGATCTCGACATCGACATCTTTGAGCAACCCCTTCGCGGACTGTTGCAATAGCGTCGAATGTTTGCCGCCGCCTTCGATCTGGCCGAGTGCCCAGATCGCGTGCAGGCGGCGGAGCGTGTCGGCTTTCTTGTTGCTGGCCGCGCCCGCCATCGCGAACGCTACGGTCTTGTGGTCGGTCTTGGCCCGCGTTGCGAGTTCGTACTGCGCCTCGAACCGCACGTTGCGGTGTACGTGTCCGAGCAGCTTCGAGAGTTCCTCGATGGTCTTCTTTTCGAGGCCATCGGCAAGCAGCTTTTGTGCTTCGGGGATCGCGGGGTCTTTCATCGCGGTCGGGTCGGCGGCGCGGAAGATGCGCCCCTTCGCGGGTTTGTTCCAGCCGCCGGTCCAGTCGAGCCAATAGAACGCGCCGTCGGGGCCGAACTCGCAATCTGTCGGCACCATGTTCTGCACGAACGGGTGCAAATCGACGACTTCGTAGCTCGCCCCTTTGGGCTTCAGCGCGAGCGACCAGATTTTGCTGCCACCGGGATTTGCGGTGAAATCGCAGGCGAAGAAGTGGTTTTTGTAGCGTTCGCTGAGACCTACGCCGGGGTAGGCGGTGATGCCCGATGGGCCGTTGCCGAAGTTTTTGAGTGCGGGTACGACGTACGCGGGGGGCTGGCTGTTCGGGCCGGGCACGTGCCAGATTTGTTCGGTGTTCCACGGGCCACGGTTGCCTTGCGGCACCGCCGGGGTGTGCATCAGCGTGCCGTATTGGTAGCCGCAACGCCAGCCGCTGTCGCCGCCTTCGACGATATGCACCCAACGCGCTTGGTCGCCACTGTCGGAGTTGTTGTCGTAGGTGAACAGGTTGCCGAAGTCGTCGAAGGCGAGTTCCTGCGGGTTGCGCAAACCACTGTGAACGACTTCGAGGTTCGCGCCATCGGGTTCGCAACGCAGCACGCAACCGGTGTCGGGGTAGAAGAGTTTCTTGCCTTCCTTGGTGGTGATGTTCAAGCCGCGGTCGCCAATGCTCATATACAGTTTGCCGTCCGGCCCCATTCGCAAACCGTGGAGATCGTGCCCGATAAATTGGACGTGAATGCCGAACCCCGTCGCCAGCGATTGTTTCACGTCCGCCTTGTTCGCACCGGTCGTGTCTTTCAACAAGTAAAGGTCCGGGATACACGCGAGGTAGACGTTCCCCTTGCGGGCCAGCACACCGGCAGCCAGGCCATCTTCGGGACGGTTGTACGGACCGGCGAAGATCTCGCTCTTATCGACGCGGCCCGAGCCGGTGCTATCCCAGACGACGCGAAGTTGTTCGCCGAACTTCGTATAGTCGCCATATTTGTGCTTCTTGTACATTGCCACGCGATCCGCCACCGTACGACAGGCAATATCATCATCGAGCCAGTACATGTGGCTGCGCGTATCGGTGACACCATCGGTGTGGCGAAACGTTTCCGCGATGTAGCACTTCCCTTTTTCGTCGAAGGCAAACGACACGGGGTTCGCGACGTGCGGTTCGCTCGCCCACACTTCCGCTTTCAAGCCGCCTTCGACCGTGGCGCGCCCTGCCGCTTCCTCCGCCTCCGGGACGGCTTTCTTCTTGTCTTTCGCCGCATCCGGTGGAACGGCCAACGCCGCCAGCGCGAACAAGCCGATCAGCGGCACGAACGCAACGCGAGAGATCCGATGCATGGAAACTCCGAAACGAGAGGCACGGGCATGTGTGAACATCTCAATTTACCGAAGAAATGCCGTTCGTTCAACGAGCCACCGGGTGAATCCGGTGGGAGTTCCAAAGGGCTTACGAGCCACCGGGTTAATCCGGTTAATCCCGGTGGGAGTGACCGAGGATGCAACATACGGGGGTTCCATGCTGTTGTGGCTTATGAATCTCCCACCGGGATGAACCCGGTGGCTCGTAGTAGAGAGCTTACGAGCCACCGGGTTCATCCCGGTGGGAGTGACCCGACGATCGCATTGTCCCGAATCGCGACCAACGTGCGTTCTTGATTCTCGACGTATCGCAACGCATTCTCAATAGCTTCATCGTCGTTCTTATAGCGGTCGCTACCACCTGCCGTCCACCAGCGTTGCGGCG
>JAYSKW010000236.1:0-2648 GCA_043726085.1 Limnoglobus sp. | reverse complement strand
GCGTTCGGGTACCAGCACGCCGAATTCGAGGCTGCCGAATCGGGTTTTCGTGGCGGCATCTTTTTGCAGGTAGCCGCGAATCTCCTGATCGATCGAGTGGCCTTTCGACCAGCCTGCGGGGGTATCCGAGCCGCCCTGGATGTTGCCGGGGAACAGTTCGACGCCCGTGAGGAGGCAACCGATGCCACGCATGTGGCCGTCGCCGTCGCCGCGGATTTTGTCCGACATTCCGCGAAGGAACAACGTCTGTTTCTTGAACGGCTCGAGAGCCGCGACAGAAGGTTTCAGTTTGAAATCGGCACCGGTTTCGTCGGGCCAGAAGTTCCAGGGCACGACGCCGTTGGGGCTGAACATGATCACAAGTCGCTGTTTGCGTTTCGCCTGATTCGCGAAGCCGAGACTGGGTAGGTTGAGTACGAACGGCATCGCCGCGGCCGACAGGCCGAGCGTGCGGAAAAAATCGCGTCGCGTTTGCGAAAGCATCGTTTCACCTTTAATGGCCACGTTCGGTAATGACTCCAGGCTCTACCCACCCACCCTATCCTGGACTCATTCCCGAATTTCGGAACCAACCTAACCCACCAACAACTTACGTCCGATTTTGGTCGTGTCGAATCACGCCAGAACCAAAGTTTCGGCGGGCATTATCCACATTACTTCGACATACTCACCGTGCTCGATCGATCTTGCAACGCGGCGGCTAACGTAATCTCGACGGCCAGTTGTCGCATATTGTAGCCGCTCTTCGCGAAGGTGGCATTCAATTCTGCGGTACGGTTCGCACCGTAGGCACGGACCGATTGTTGGACGAGGTGGTGGAACATTTGTTCCACGAACGCCCGATGGACATCGTCGCTTTGTGCCAGAAACTTTGCCAGTTCTTTCGCGCCGTTGAAGGTCGTTGTCTCGCCGGAACGCGCCTTGTAGCTGCCGTTAGCATCGACGGGCTTGTTGTTGTCCTTCTCGCGAAACCGCCCCACGGCATCGTAGTTTTCGAGCGCGAAACCGAGCGCATTAATCACGGTGTGGCAGGTCTGGCAGTTCGCGCCCTTCGTTTGTAATAGCACGCGTTCGCGGGTGGACAGCGTCGGGTGCAGGTCGGCGGCCAACGGCGTGAACGCTTCTTGTGGCGGTTTCAGGCCCGTGCCAAGGACGCCTTTCGCCAGGAACACGCCGCGGTGGATCGGCGAGGTTTCCGATGTGTACGCGAAGGTCGCCAGCAGGAACGGGTGCGTCAGCACGCCGCTGCGTTTCGCTTGCTCGAACGGGACTTTCTGGAACGCCGCATTCGTCGGCAGATCGACGCCGTAGAACTTCGCCAGCCTCCCGTTCATGTACATTTCGTCGCCGAGTAACAGTTCGCGAAAATCGGACGACTTCGACCAGACCGCATCGTCGAGCGTCAGTTCGAGCGACGTGCGCAGGTCGCCGATGAATGCGTCGTCGAAGCCGGGAAACTTCTTCAGATCCTTGGTCGCATCGCGGGCGTGATCGGTCTTCAGCCAGTGATGCAGGAACCCGCTCAGCCGCGCTTTTGTCCGCGTATCGTTCATCATGCGGTCGGAGATGTGACTACGAATCTGTTCCGGTGTCCCGAGCTTCCCTGCATCGGCGAGCGCCAGCAGTTCCGCATCGGGAATCGAGTCCCAAAGCGAGAACGCCATGCGTGCGGCGACATCGTGTTGCCGCGTGCCACTCACTTCGCGAAAGAGGAATCGCGGCGACTTCAGAATGAGCAACACCGCACGTTTTGCAGCCATTTGCAGGTCCGTTGTCGCGGCGATCGGCTTCGTAATGTAGATCGCTTCGAGGTCGGGCGTGAGTGGCTTGCGGAACGCGAGCTTGGCGAATTGCTTCAGGAATGTCGCCAGCTTCTCGCTGCGCTTTTCGTCTTTGTCGGACGTCTTCGCGAACTCGCCGTAACGAACCGACACATACCCGGCCGCATCGAGTGCGGCATCGGTCGTGGCGATGTCCCATGCCTTGGAAACCGTCGTGCCACGCTCCCAGCCGTAGCTGCGGTCGTCGGGTGGGAACTTCGTTTCGACGATGTACGATTCCGGCGACCACTGCGGCGACAGGTTCCGCGACGGGATCAGTTCGACCGACCCGTGCGGTGGCTGCCATAGCAGTGTCACTGATGCCGGTGTCGGCTTGGGCGTCTTGTCTTTCACGCCCTGAAGTGCCTTCGAGAACTCCAGCCGGATCGGGTACACGCGACCGCCCAACAGCGTGATCGTCGCCTTGTACTCGTTGTCGCTACCCGACTTCACGTAGCCATCGGCGATCGGTTTCTTGTTGTCGTTCACCCAGAGCCGTACCGATTGATCGCTGCGAACGACAAACGTGTAATCGCCTGTTTCGGGTGCGAAAATGCTGCCGCTCCAGCGGATCGAAAACTCCTTCGCGTCGAAGTCCTTCTCGGCGGGCGCGTTCGTGCCGAAGTCGAATTTTACTTCTGGGTCGATGCGTTCGATGAGGCGTTTGCCGTGGCCACGATCCTTAAAGTACTCGCCCTTGAGGCCGCCTTTGTCGTCAAATTTTGTGCTCTTCCCGCGAAAGTGGCCGACGATGTCCGCAACGGCATTGCGATATTGCGGCACCGTCAGGCGAGCGAGTTCGACGCGAACGGGGTTGTTCTTGTCGCG
>JAYSKW010000235.1:0-7799 GCA_043726085.1 Limnoglobus sp. | reverse complement strand
GATTTCCAGAAGGTCATTCGGTCCGCAATGCAGCAAGATTGGTCGTGGATTCGCAGTGCGGGCGAATACGAACGCCTTTACCAACGGTTGCTCGGCATCACTTGACCTTGAGGTTGACGCCCAACCCGCGTGCCGCCCAGATCCCTGCGACGATCAGCATTAGGATCCCGAGCGTGCCGAGTACCTGCTTGTACTTCGGTTGTAATGCACGAGCGATCGGCGCGTCGAATTGTCGCAGAACCCGCTCGATGACCCAATTACACGCGAACAGCGGCCACAACAGTAACGGCACCTTCGCGAATTTCGGTTGAGATACAACCGGCTCGGTTGGCATCGTTCCCGACGATTGCAACAGCACTACCGGTTCTGGTGCCTTCAACTCCGTCAGATCGATTCGGTCGAACTCCGGTAGCCGCGAAGGGCTGCCCGGCAGCGTATACGTGCTTCCCACGAACGACGTGTCGGGCACTTCCATCGGCACGAAAGGCACAGCCGGAGTCGGCAGCGGTGCATATGCCTGCGGCATCGGGCTGTTGTGCGCCATAGCGCTCGGTTGCTCGACCAATGACAGGGTTTCCACATCGTGCATCATGTGCGGCGAACGTACGGATGGTTCATCGGCGGGCCGATCCATTCGCCAACTCGGAACCAGAAACTCCGGCGGCTGTGGCAACGGACTCGGGGGTAGTGGAGCCGGGGCAGGGCGAGTGTGAGGCGTCGAGCTAGGCGACGAGAGCATTCGCTGCAAAAGCGAATCGAGTTCGTCGAGTTGCTGACGGGTCAAGTCGTTCGCCGAGGGGGTAGCCATGTCAAATCCTTACGATGCCTCGAACGGGGTTGTCCCAAACTCTACGGTAATCCGCTCCACAAGAAAAGATCAACCAAAAAATCGACCTTATCGCCTGAAATCGAGAAACCGCAACGAGGCCATCTACTATCGTTTTAAGGCACGAGCGTATTGTACGGGTAGAATCTCTGGGCTTTCTCGACTCCCAGTTTTACGGCAACGTGGTACGCCGAAATTGTCGGTGAGTTGGTTGGCGAGCGGCGATTAACACTCATGCGCCCCGCATGTGCGACCTGGATGCCAGAAACCGCCCTTTGCAACTTCATGAAACGCGCGATGCGAGCGAACGGCTCGGAGAGAGTGGAACTAATCCACGCATTCCGAAATTCGCCGCTACACGCAGCTTTCGCAGCAGAGCGCGTCGCCCTCAACCCGCTGTCCAAGTTGTCTCGGCGTAAGCGTTAATGAGCCACGTTGAGCGGTGCGTTTGCAACTGCCGAAGCCGGGTGGCCGAGTGCGCGATAGAGTCGAAATTGTGCCCGGTTGTAATCGCCGATCGTCACCGCGTAATCGGTATTAGCCTGTGCCAGCGCCTGCACGGCGGCGATCACTTCGAGTGGTCGCACGACGAGCGTGAGGAACTCGCCAACGCGACGAGTTTGCCCCATCCCCGCAACGGCTTTCGAGACGAGATCGAGCGATTCTCGTACCGCCGGTTCTGCTTCTCGCAACCGTTCCGATGCCGATTTCCATTGTGCGAACGCCATCGCGACTTCGGCCGCGATGCGGTCTTGCGTGCGAAATAGTTCGAGTGTCGCCAATTGATTTTCGACCTTTCGTTCGCCAACGCGGACGCGGTTGCCTAGCCCGAGTGCCGAAAATTCCCACAGCAATTGCACGTCGAGATCGAACCGCGTTCCGAAATTGCCCATGCGATCGTTCGGCCCGCCACCGAAGCCGCCGAACGCGATCGAACCGCTCGGGTTCGTCGAGGTACTACGCAGTGCCAAGCTCGGCATCAGGGGCCGAAGTTTTTCCTGCTTCAATCTGGCGAGCGTGGCTAAAATGAGCGCCTGATGCCCGCTGAGTTCGGGGCGATTCGTCAGGGCAATCGGGATCAATTGATCGAGCGTTTGGCCTTCGCCAATGAGTGTGACCGACAGAAACGGTGACTCGGCTGGTTCGATAATCGTCGTCGCATCGAGCCGCAGTAATCGCCCGAGTTCCGCGCTGCCGATCCGCCAGCGTTCGCGTGCAATGATCACGGCTTGTTTACGTCGTGCCAGTTCGACTTTCGCGCGACTCGCTTCGAGTGGTGGAGCCAGTCCCTCGGCGAGTGCGATCGTTTTCTTCGTAACGACTTCGGCTTGATTTCGTGAGAATTCGGCCCCAACGAGTTCGGCGCGGGCTTGTTGAACGGTGAAGTACGCCTCGGCGACGGCGAGCATCGTGTCGTTGGTGATCGCTTGGCGGAACGCGGTCCGCGCGAACAAATCTTGGCGTGCGGCAAGGGGTGCGTAGATCGCATCGCCGGTGGAAAAGACGATGTTCGGCCCGAGGCCGAATGCCGCCGAACCGCGACTCGAACGCAGGATGTCGCCCGCAAAGTTTTGCTGGCCGCCTTCGTGCCGAAAATAGTCGGTGCCCACCACCAAGTTTGGCACCCACAACAGGCGTGCCCGTTCGTACTGCTTCGCGGCCAAATCGACCTGCCGGGCCGCCATTGCGACATCGAGTGGTCTTGCGTTTGCAAGCTGCAACGCGACCGCCAGCGTGATGGGATAAGGCTTTTCGCCGTCTTCAATCGAAGGTGCCTCGGAGCCGAGCAGAACCGAAGTAGCCGTGGTGATTGGCGGTGATTGCGACAATGCGACATGGTTAAACAGGATCGCGACCGTGCCCGCGCAGATGTAGACGATCGCGCTCCGCATCGGTCCGATCCTCGTTCCAGTAACAATCATGGTGTCGGCCAATAACAACAACCGGCAACGAGTGCAACGCGACGTTCACCGAACGGACTCCCACTTGCCGACTCACCGAATCTGCGAATATGTTGTCACGATAGAACAATACAAACAGCGTCTTCGCTCGGTTGAGAGGCATCATGCGCGATTCCGATGACGAACTCCCCGATGGCGTCTATCACGACGACGAATGGCAAACGGTGCCATGTAAGTACTGTCGCGCGGAGATTGCCGAGGAGTCCGAGCAATGTCCGCGTTGCGGAAGCTATCAGTCGGCGGAAGATGCCCCACGAACCGAGCGTTCGTATTTTTGGCTCATCATGATGATTCTCGCGGCGATTTGTGTTGCATTCTGGGCAATCGCATAAGCTAGAATCTGCGGAGCGTTCGCCACCGCCTACGAGGAAGCACTTTCATGGTCCGATTCACGCTCCTATTGATGCTATTATTCGCAGGGCCAGTTTACTCAGCCGAAGACCCGTTCGATCAATCGGCGGTACCGATTGAGGAACAACCGAGCGACCCGAAGGCGATCAAGATCGTGCTCATCGCGGGGAATGGCAGTCCGAAACTGAAGAGCGGCGAACACGAGTATTTCGCGGGAGTTACGATACTCGCAAAACTCCTGAAGCAGACACCGGGCGTGGCCCCCGTAATCGTTCGCGATGGCTGGCCGAAGAAACCGGAGACGTTGAAGGGGGCGAAAGCCATCGTCCTGTTCCTCGAAGGGGGCGACGTTCACACGATACTCAAAGCGGATCGGTTCGAGCAACTCAGCAAGCTCGCGGAACAAGGCGTCGGCATCGTCTCGCTGCACTCGGCGATCGATTACCCGAAAGATTTCGGCGAACGGGTACGCGGTTGGTCGGGTGCGTGTTGGGAGAAAGGCTACTCGCAACGTGCCCACTGGGTGGCCGAGTTCAGCACGTTTCCCGATCACGCGATCTGCAACGGTGTCACGCCGTTCAAAATCGACGATGGCTGGTTGTTCAAACTGCGGTTCACCGAAGGTATGAAAGGCGTGACGCCTCTTTTGAAAACGCAACCGCTGAAATCGACGATGAAACTCACCGACGCCGACACCGTCATCTCGTGGGCCTACGAGGGCACGCACAACCGTGGCTTTGCGTTCACGGGTTGTCACTTGCACGAAAGCCTGCAACATGAAGGCTATCGTCGCTACCTCACCAACGGCATCCTGTGGGCGGCCCATGTGGACATCCCCAAAGTCGGGGCACCGGTCGCAATCGAAGCCAACGACCTGAAGCGGCACTTCGACAAACGCACCGTCGCGAAGAAGTAACTCTACCGAATACGCTTGCATTCAAGGACTAAACCGATGCTCCGATTGCTCTGCCTCGCGATTCTGATTCTGCCGAATCTCTCAGCAAGTGCTGAGGAACCGAAGAAAGAGGCGTGGGTGCCGATCTTCAACGGCAAGAACCTCGATGGCTGGAAGCCGAAGATTCGCGGCTACGAATACGGCGACAACCACGCGGACACCTTCCGCGTCGAAGATGGCGTCATCAAGGTTTCATACGACAAATACGCGAAGTTCGACGACAAATTCGGGCATCTGTTTTACAAGGACAAACTCTCGCACTACAAACTGCGGATCGAGTATCGATTCGTCGGCCCACAAGTGAAAGGCGGGCCAGGTTGGGCGTTCCGCAACAGCGGAGTGATGCTGCACTGTCAGTCGCCGGAAACGATGAGCAAAGACCAGGAATTCCCCGTGTCGATCGAGGCACAATTCCTCGGCGGCAACGGTAAAGACCCGCGACCGACGGGTAGTGTTTGTACGCCGGGGACGAACATCGTTATGAAGGAAAAGCTCATCACGCAACACTGCAACAACAGCACCTCGAAGACATTTCACGGCGACCAGTGGGTGACGATTGAAATCGAAGTCAACGGTAGCGGCACCGTCAAGCACATCATCGGCGGTGATGTCGTAATGGAATACGAGCAACCGCAATACGACCCCAAAGACGCCGACGCCAAGAAGCTTATCAAGGACGGCAAGTTACTGATCGAAGAAGGCTACATCTCGCTGCAAGCCGAGAGCCACCCGTGCGAATTCCGCAAAGTCGAACTCCAGATTTTGAAGAAGTAAACCTGCTCGCTACGACCTCCCCACCCTCTGCCGGATGCCCATGAACGACACCACCTCTCCCCCAGCGAACGCGAGTCTCAAACCGACCCGCGTTCGCTATGCGATGCTATTTCTGCTCTGCTTGCTCGCCATGATTACCTACATGGATCGTGCCGCGAATGGTAGCGCGAAAAAAGCAATCATGGCCGACCTCAACGTCGATTCGTCGAAGTTCTTTTACGTGCTGATGGCGTTCCAACTGGCGTATGCCTTGTTCGAAATTCCGTCGGGTTGGCTCGGCGACACGCGCGGGCCGCGCTCGACGTTGCTCCGCGTCGTCGTCTGGTGGTCGGCATTCGTGGCGCTGACCGGGTTCACGGCCACCACCCTGCCCTTCAGCGGCATTTACGTCGGTTTCTACGGGCTGATGCTCATTCAATTTCTCTTCGGCGTCGGCGAGGCGGGGGCGTTCCCGAATATATCAAAGGCACTCTACAACTGGTTCCCCGTGGGGGATCGCGGATTCGCGAAGTCGATCGTCTGGATGTCCGCACGCTTCATGGGCGGGCTGACGCCGTTATTGTGGGTGCTGATCGTCGAAATCGGCGGGCTATCGTGGCGAGAAGCGATGTGGTTATTTGCAGGGGTGGCGGTGCTCTGGTGCATTGCGTTCTTCGCGTTCTTCCGCAACAAACCGAGCGAGCACCCTGCGGTGAATGCCATCGAACTCGAGATGATCGAACGCGGCCGATCTGCCGTTACGAGCACTCCAAAATCGATCCCGTGGAAAATCATCTTTACTTCACGCAACCTGTGGGCGGTGTGCATCATGTATATCGTGACCAACTTCTGCTGGTACTTCATGATGTACAATTTGCCCGGCGCACTGAAGGCAGGGTTCACGGAGTGGAATGCGACCGATGGCGGCAAAATCCTGTTGGCACTACTTAGCGGTATGCCGTTACTCGTCGGTATGCTCGGTTGCTTGCTCGGCGGCATATTGTCGGATGCGTACATTCGCCGAACGGGCAACCGCAAGTGGGGCCGTCGGCTACTCGGCATGGTCGGATATAGCGGCGCAGGATTGTGCTACCTCGCAGCCGCCGGGGTGAAGTGGTACGACCCTTCAAACCTCTGGCTGTTTGTGTTCTTCATCATTTTAATGGGCTTCATGAACGACTTGATTATGGCCCCCGCGTGGGCGACCTGCCAGGACATCGGCCAAAGTTATGCCGCCACCGTCTCCGGAACGATGAACATGGTGGGCAACCTGTTCGGTGCGGTCACGGGGATCCTCGTTACGGGAGAGATCGAAGACACCTACAGTAAAGACGGCACTTCTAACTGGATGATCTACTGCTTCGTGCTTTACAGTGCCGTCTATTTTCTCGGCGTGATCGCGTGGATGTTCATCGACGCGAGCAAGCCGATCGTGAGCGAAGATCCGGTGGCACCGATTGCAAATTGAGGCAGCGTAAACGACGCTTACTTCGGCTTGCGTTGTTCGTGGTAGATCGGGTCTTTGGGGTCGTCGGACACCTTCCAGACTTTGCCATCGCGCAGGTACATTTTCTTCTGTTCCTCGCCGTTGAAGGGCCGTGCGCCGACGCGGCCGAACACGCCGATCTGGTGGCCGCTCTCGTCGACGGCCCGGTCGCGGTCGAGACCTTTACCGATGCCGAGAACCTTGCCGTGGTGCGGGATTTTGTACGTCGCCACTAGCTTCGGTGTCGGTCGTGGGCTGAAGCCTTCGTTGCCCGGCGTATCGGGCGACGTGAGTTGCACGACCCGCAACCCGTTCTTGCCGTCGGCCACATACGCGAACTCGCTGGTGTACGTGATGCCGAGTTTCACATCGCGCACATCGTTCATCGTGCCACCCGCATTAAAGACCTGATCGAGCTTCGGTGCTTCCGGATTCGTAATATCCAGAATCACGAGGCCGCGCGATCCGGCGGCAACGTAGGCATAGGTGCGGGCCAGATATACGGCATGACACTCGGGCAGGCGGATTAACGCCTTCGACACTGGCTTCGCGTAATCGGACGTGTCGAGAATTTTAAGGCCTTCCTCATCGACGACGTACGCATAGCGGAACTGCACTTGCACGCTCTTCGGCTTCTTGATGAACGGCTCGCCGATGACGGCCGTCACCGTCGGTTTCAGCGGGGTGTCCATGTCCAGAACGACGAGGCCCGCATCGCAACAGACGTGCGCGTAATGGCCGACGATCTGCACGAAGCACGCCCCCTTCAGCAAGCCATCGGGGTTGAACGTCAGTGCGCGTTTCAGGAAGTTATTGATCGGGTTGCCGTCGATCGTCGTACCCGCCCCGATCAGGATCAAACCTTCTTCTTTGTCGGCTACGTACAAGTACGCGAAGATCGAGTGAACGGGTTGTTCCTTGTTCGCCGGGTTCATTTTTCGCGTCGGGTCGACGGCCACCGTTGTCGGCGTGGCGACGTACTTCGCGTTCTTCGTTTCGACGTAAAACTTCTGCCCCATCGGCGACACGGGAGCCGTGGTAATCCGTTCGGCGAACGCCTTGTTGTCGATAAACGCAATATCGAATACCCGCACTCCATGCTCGCCGCATGCCGCGTACAGATACTCGCCACGGGCCTGTACTTGAAGCACTTCGCTCGTCTTGAACGGCTTCATCAGGCCAAAGGAAATATCGCGGCCAGGGTGTTCGAACGCCTGTTTCAGAACGTTGCCACCGATGACGTGTTTCGAGTAGTTATCCGGGAACGCGGTGCGGTGTAGTTCGCTGCCGATGACGGCTTGCGGTTCCTGTTGCTCGGTCACGGTCACGGCGAAAATGCCTTCTTCCCCGGCCGCCACCCACGCGAACTTACCGATGAAATTCAGGTAGTTCGTGCCGTGCATCAGCAGTTGCGCCATGATCGCGTTGTTGTCGTTCGCCTGCGAAACGTGGCAATCGGTGCATTGT
>JAYSKW010000234.1:0-1757 GCA_043726085.1 Limnoglobus sp. | reverse complement strand
TTACCAACTCGCACTGATCGAAGCGGGCAACCTCGAAGGGCTGATTCTCGGGCGGTTCCGCGTCGTCGATCGCGTGCGCACGACGGCGAAAGAAACCGTCTACCGCGTGTTCGACCCGAGCCGCGCCAACGGGCCGACGCGCGGCGTCTACGTGCTGCGACAACTCAGCGAAAACGAGATGGCGAACGCGGACGATTTCCGCCAGCGCTTCGGCACGATGATCGGCGCGGGCCATCCGAACCTCGCGAACACGATGGAAGTGCTCGACGTGCAACGCCGCCCGGCAGCACTTCAAGAGTGGGTGTCCGGGTTGTCGTCCGCCGATTGGCCACCCGCCGCCGCCACCGCCGGGGTGTGGTTACGCTTGTTGAACGAAGCCGCGAAGGGGCTGCATCACGCGCACAAAGCGGGCCTCGTCCATGGCCGACTGATCCCCGAATCGTTTGTGCTGAGCGCCGATGGCACGCTGAAAATCCAGGGCTTTGGCGAGCCATCGTGGTTGACGCCGAACGCGATGTCACCTACTGATTTGCCACCATCCGCCGATTTGCGCGGCTTGGGCCAAGTCGCGTTCGTCTGGTCGCAACTCGGTTCGCGGCGCAAAGGCGCACGCTCGAAGCCATTTCCCGCCGAACTGACGGCAGTGATTCGCCGCCTCGAAATCGGCTCCGAATCGCCGATGGGCGACGTCGTCGCAATCGACCGCCCGTACGCGGATACCGCCGACTTGTTGCGCGACCTCTCCCGGCTCGCGGAGTCGAACCCATGCCCGTCGGATGCGTGGGAGAAGGTCATCCGCTTCGCAGGTGAAAACTCGCCCGATATGCCCGTCGCACTTCGGCAATCCGCGTGAATACTCGTAGAATCCCCGGACGCTTCCCCTACTCCCGGAGATCGTCCCGATGCCGACTAACGCACCGCTCAATCGCAAACTTCGTATGGGCCTCGTCGGTGGTGGCCAAGGGGCCTTCATCGGTCGCGTTCACGCCACCGCTGCCGTGCTCGATAACCGGGCCGCACTCGTGGCGGGGGCGCTCTCGTCCAATGCCGCACGGGCGAAAGCGTCTGCGCCGGACTACGATATTCCCGCAGATCGTGCGTATGGCAGTTACGCGGAAATGCTTGCCGGAGAGTCCAAACGCGCCGACAAGATCGACTTCGTTTCGGTGGCCACGCCGAACCACACGCACTTCGAAGTCGCCAAGGCGTTCGCCGAAGCCGGGTTCCACGTGATCTGCGACAAGCCGATGACATTCAATTTAGAACAAGCCGAAGAGCTGATAAAAGTCGTCGAAAAAGCCGGTGTGGTGTTCGCGGTCACGCACAATTACACCGGTTACCCGCTCGTTCGCCAAGCCCGAGAAATGATCCTTGCCGGCGAACTCGGTGAGATCAACGCGATCCGCTCGAACTACATTCAGGGTTGGCTCCGCACTCGCATCGAAGGCGACAACCAGAAGCAAGCGGCGTGGCGAACCGACCCGAGCAAGAGCGGCATCGCGGGCTGTTTCGGCGACATCGGCACGCACGCTTACAACCTTGGCCGGTACATGACGGGGCTGCTGCCGAAGGAAATTTCCGCACACCTGAAGGCGTTCGTCGAAGGCCGCGCGCTCGACGATTACGGCACCGCGATCATCCGCTACGACAACGGTGCTATCGGTACGGTGACCGCCAGCCAGATCAGCCACGGCCGCGAGAACGATGTGTCGATTGAAATCGACGGCACAAAAGGCTCGATCCAGTGGCGTCAGGAA
>JAYSKW010000233.1:0-5059 GCA_043726085.1 Limnoglobus sp. | reverse complement strand
GGGCCATGCCTGCGAGTGGGAAACTTCGATGATTCTGCACCTCGCACCGCACTTGGTCGTCGGCAATATCCGCGATGTGCCGGAAGTGCCATTCGGCCGCGGGTTTGCTCCTGGCTATCGCGCATGGACGATGCCCGACCGCAGCAAGCCCGGCCACATCGGCAGCCCCGCCGACGCGAGCGCCGAAAAAGGCGATGCCTTGTTCGCCACGTTCGCACACGGCGTATCGTCGCTACTCGAACGCGTAATCGACTGGAACGGCAGCACCTGGGATGCGTAAGGGATTGGTGTAACCGTTCGTGGGGCAGATTGTACTTCCAACGATTCAGACGCCGTAGGTCGCGGTCGAAGAGGCTTTGCGATGAGGCCCGACAGAACATCACAGACAAATACCATTAAGGTTTAGAATCCTCGCGTGAATGCACTGTCGGGCCTCTCAAAGCTTCGACCCGACCTACAAAACCAGTGGGTTCACAGAAAAACGGAATACCCCGTGAGCGGTTACGGCTACTCAACTTCACTCAGCGCGAGTTCATTCATGTGGAAGTGGTACGTTTGCGGCATCTTGTTTCTTGCCACATTGCTCAATTACATGGACCGCCAGGTACTTGCACTTTCGCTTCCGGACCTCAAAAAAAACTTCTTCATCGACGAAGGTCGGAATGGCTACCTCGAAGGCTATTTCGGTTACGCCTTCGCCGTCGGTTCGATACTCTTCGGCTTGGTCGTCGATCGAGTCGGTCCGCGAATCTTGTACCCCATCGTGCTGGCCGGTTGGTCGTTTATGGGCGTGGCCGCGTCCGCAGCGAGCGAACCGTGGGTGAAGGAATTGCTAGAAAATGAAGGCGATCCACCGGGTACGGCGGTCTTTCGCTGGTTGCTTTTTTGCCGCACGATACTCGGGTTGTTCGAGGCGGGACATTGGCCGTGTGCGCTGATTACGGCACGGCTAATACTGAATGCGAAAGATCGACCACTCGGAAACGGCATCCTGCAAAGCGGGGCCGCAATCGGCGCGATCCTCGTACCGCTTTACGTCATGTGGGTCAACGAAACCGGCCGTTCGTGGCAATTCGCATTTTGCTCGATCGGCGTCGTCGGCTTCTGTTGGATTCCGCTCTGGTTCTGGCTGATCCCGCGTGGCGTCTTACATTCGGTATTGCCAATTGACACCACTATTACGCACGAACCGCAGGTGTCAAATCGCGGGTTACTCGTCCGGCGATTTTTTGCTTTAGGTATCGTTGTCACGACACTGACAGTCAGTTGGCAGTTCCTTCGCGCCTGGCTGCCATTATACTTGGAGGACAATCGTAAATTCCCACCGAGGTCGATGCAGTTTTGCGTATCGGGGTACTTCATCGCAGCGGACATCGGCTGCATGCTGGCGGGTGCGTTCGTCCGTGCGCTGACTATCAAGTGTGGATTACACGGTTCGCGGATGCTCGGATACACCTTGTTTACCTGCCTCACCGCGTCGGCTGCGGTCGTGCCGTTCGTCGATTCGGATGTCTCCAGCGTTGCACTGCTCATGATTGCCGGTGCGGGCATCCTCGGGTTGCACCCGTTTTATTACTCGCTCACACAGGAACTCCCGGCTCGGAACCTCGGCTTACTGATGGGTTTCCTTTCGGCGGTGGGCTGGGCGACATCGAGTTACTTTCAGATCGAGATCGGCGCGCGGATTAAAGCCGAACACAATTACCAAGCGGGCTTCTTGATCGCGGGGCTGGCTCCGATCATCGGGTTAGTAGCACTGTTAATTCTCTGGGGCCGAACGCGGAAGCCAACACAACCATGATCGTTCGGTATGCGCCTTACAATTGGAACGCACTTCCGCACACGAAACCAGTCGATCATTGCGATGTGTGGGGCATCGCATTCGACGACTGTTTGCTGACTATGGCCGAGTTATGCGAACGGTTATCCGTCGATGAATGCGAACGAGTTGAGCATTACCGTATCGACAAGCCGAAGCGACAATTTGCGATCTGCCGGGCTGCCCTTCGTGGCATCCTTGCGGATTACCTAGGCATACCCTCGCATGAAGTTCGCTTCCAGATTGGTGCGAGCGGCAAACCGATTTTGGCGAACAGTCCCGCAATTCACTTCAACGTGACGCACTCGGGGAATTTCGCACTTGTAGCCAGTGCAGCCCGGCGCGTCGGGATCGACATCGAAGTGCTTCGCGAAGTTTCCAACATGGACGGCCTCGTCGAACGCTTCTTCGGCCACGAAGAGAAAGTGACGTATCGCAGCTTGGTGGACCCGCAACGCAGCCGAGGGTTCTTCCGTGCTTGGACTTGCAAAGAAGCGCTCATGAAAGCCGTCGGGACGGGGCTTCAGCACGTCGATCGTTGCGTCGTGGAACTCGACCCGACGCGCCCACCGAGTGCGATTCGGTTCGATGAATTACCGGAAGTGCCGCTGAAATGGTCGCTCGCAACGTGGGAGCCACACCACGGCTACCTCGCCGCAATCGCGATAGAAACCGAGACGCCCATTACAATCAACGAAACGAGCGGACCCAAAGGTCCGCTCGATCTGATTTTGCCGTTACGGCACGATTAGTTTTTCTTAGGCTCGGGCACGGGAGCAGCCGGTGCAGGAGCAGCAGGTGCCGCCGGTGCGGGGTCGGTGCCTTCGGTTGCGGATACCGAGCGAATGTAACCCGTTGCGGCCTGATTAATCGAATCTTCGGTCACGTCGAGTTTCGCGTTGTAACCTATCCGTGGGAAGAAGTCGCGTGGGCGAATGATCCGCACGCCTTCGTTCTTCGCCTTGGTTTTCGCGGCACCGATCGCGTTGATGATCTTCAGTTTGCCGTCCTTGTTACCGTCGGCGACACTCACAGTTGGGTAGTAACCTTCAACTGCGAACGCGGTTTGACTCGTCATTTCACCGACCCAGGCCATCTTGCCGAGATCGTAGTAACCATCGACGGTCACTCCCGCTCTCCGCAAATCGCTAACGAGCGTTAGGATGTCGTCTTTGCCGTCGCCGTCGAGGTCGAAGATACCGAAAAGGACGATATGCTCGGAGACGCCGTTCCGCCAAATCGAGTAATAGCCGAGGTCACCCGCTAGGATGCGGTCGCGGATTTCGGAGTCTTCTTCGGTGATACGGCACTGGCTGAGTGTCGCACCGAGAATCTCGATGACTTCGACTTTGCCCTTCGGTACGGCTTTGAGAACTTCTTTGCCACCGAAGTCTCGCACTTTACGCATCCGTGGCTGGAAGCCGCGCGTCGGCGTGTCCGATGGGAAAATGCTGAACGTCTGACCGACGCGGAGGTTCGAGGCGGTGCCGATGTCGATGTCGATCAGTTTCTCGGTACGACGAATCACCTTGAACTGCGGCTTGTCGTATTGGAACGGGTCGATGCGGTCGTCTTCCAACGCGAGTGCATTATCGATCGTGGTCTTCTGCGTGGCAATGCGGCTGTTCGCTCGTGAAATTTCCGCAGTCAAGTCGGCTTTCGCTTCGGAAAGTGCGTTCTTGTCGTTGCGGTATTCGCCGGACTTCGCGATGAAATCGTTCTTGAACGCCTCGAACTGGTCGGTCGCTTTCTTGACTTCGGCTTTGACCTCGTTCGGGAACTTATCGCTGAGTTGGGTGAACTTCGCGACGGCGGTATCGAGGGCGGCGCTACTCTTTTGAAGCGAATTTTTCGCTTGCACGAGCCCCTCTTGCTCGATCTTCACGCGGCGTTCGGCGAGTTCCTTCTGCGAAGCTTTCTTCACAGCGGCATCGAGGACGTTCGTCTCGGGCGGCTGAACGGTTCCACCAGCCGCGACGGCGTCCCATTTGAAAAACTCAGTCACGCGAAGATTATTCAGCGCACCAGGTGCTGCAATGTTGACTTCGGCTGTTAATGCGGTGTTCGCTCGCTTGGTCAGCGTGTCGACGATCGCCGCTTGGTTCGTGGCCAGATCGGCGGGGAAGCGTATGCCACTTGCGAGTCTGTCCCTATCTTCCGGTGTTTGAATGCCCACGGCGAACCGGTAGAGCAGACTCTTTTCTTTTTCCTTCTCGAGCAGTTCATCCGAACTCTTCTTTTCCTGCTCTGCTTTGACTTGCGCAGCTCGCGCGATGGAGACGTTTTCGTTAAACGTGTAGCTGAGGTACCCCAAGATGAGCGTGGCCAGCACGAAGACAATCGTGCTGATGAGCAGGGGCATGCTCGTTTCGCCGGTCGGTTTGGCCATGTCGAACCTCTGTTTGGTGAGTGACCAACGGTGTTTCGGTGGATGTCATTCGCTGCATCCCGATAACATGAGTCTAAACGCACGGGCAATGCGGTCAACCCAAATGAGCACAACGCAGCAGAAACGTCTGGGGAATCGGTCGGTCGTTCGGGGAATATCGAGTAATGGGATTATACCCGACTTCCTCAAGATGGACCTGTCCACCCTTGACATCCCTTCTGTGCGGAACATACACTTATACGCATTACCATTGTCTTCGTTGGCTCGATTCTCCAACCTTCCGCCCGACCCACGTCTCAGGCGTCGGATGATTGAACCCCGCGGTGGGGCTGGTGAATCGAGCATGGTCCTCGGCTGCGATCCGAACACCCCCAACTGATGTTTATCGCAGCTCCTACCGTGGCGGCACTGTGGCCTCGATTCCGCCGAAAACGACCGCCGAGCGCGTCTACTTGCTAGATACGCACGGGATGGTCTTCCAGATGTTCCACGGGATACCGGCGATGAACGCCCCCGATGGCCGCCCGACGAATGCCGTGTTCGGCGTCAGTCGGGCGATCATGAATCTCTACGATCATGGGGCCGATTACCTCCTCGCCGTGTTCGACCACAAAGACCCGACCTTCCGCGAAGCGATCGACCCGCAATATAAAGCCAACCGCACGCCCGCGCCAGAAGACCTCATCGCACAAGAACCGCTGATCCATCAGGTGCTCGAAGCGTTGCGCGTGCCGATCCTCGTGCAACCCGGTTACGAAGCCGACGATGTGATGGCGACCGTGGCCGCCAACGCCGCCGAACGCGGTTACGAAGTTCACCTTTGCACCAGCGACAAAGATTGCCGCCAACTG